>NZ_JBJJBR010000012.1:0-111090 GCF_045449635.1 Sabulicella flocculans
CCCGCCCCCCGCGCCGCCCGCCCCGCCGGTGGTGCAGGCGCCCGCGCCCCCCGTGCCCGAGGTGCCGGCCCCGCCCACGCCGGCGCCGCCGGTGCAGCAGGCGCTGCCGCTGCCGCCGCCGCCCATCCCGCCGCCGCCCCTGCCCCCACGCCCCGAGCCGCCGCCGCCGATGCTGGCCGAGCGCCTGCCCGGCACGGTGGACCTGCTGCCCGAGACGCCGCTGGAACTGCCGCGCCGCTTCGAGCTGCCGCTGCCGCCCGCCGCGCCGCCGCCGCCGCCGGCCCGGCAGGCCGCCCGCCCCGTCATGCCGCCGGCCACGCTGCCGGAAGGCTTCCAGCTGGGCGGGCGCGCCGCGCCGCCGCCCGGCCGCCCGGCGGCGCGCGGGCTGGACACCACGGTGGACCCGCGCTTCCTGGAAGGCCGCCTGGCGGCGGACCCGATGGCGCGCGTCACCGGCGCCAATGTGGGCGTCGACTGGCGCGCCGCCTTCCGCCGCTGGCTGGACCAGAACATGCGCTACCCGCTGGACGCCGCGGCGCGCGGCGAGGACGGGCGGGTGCGGGTGCTGATCACCGCCAACCCGGACGGCACGGTGCGCGGGGTGCGGATGCTGATGCCCTCCAGCAGCCCCAGCCTGAACAGCGGCACCACCCGGCCCTTCGGCGGCGCCCGCCTGCCCGCCTTCCCGCCGGGGGCGGACCCCAACGGCGTCACCATCGAGCTGACGGTGGACTACGTGCTGATCCGCGGGCGCTGAGCGGCGCAACCGCCGGTGGCGCCGGGCAGTTTCCCCCGCATGCGCCGCCGCCGGAGGCCGCGCCCAGGAGAATGCCACGATGCCCCACACCCCGCCCGCACGGCCCGCCGATGGCCGCGCCGTTCCCTACGACCCCATGGTGGCCCTGCCGGAAGGCGAGCCCGCCCTGCGCTCCCGCGCGTCCTGGGGGGCCATCCTCGCCGGCGCCGTGGTGGCGGTGACGCTGGGCATCATGCTCAACACGCTGGGCGTGGCGGTGGGCGCCGGCACGGTGGACGCCGTGGCGCGCGACACCCCGGACGCCGGGGCCTTCACCCTGGGCGCCGCCGCCTGGTTCGCCGTGTCCAACATCGTGGCGCTGTTCATCGGCGGCATGGTGGCGGCCTGGCTGTCGGGCACCAGCGACCGCAAGGATTCCGCCTTCCTGGGCCTGGGCGCCTGGGCCGTCAGCTTCCTGTTCGCCGCGGTGGTGATGGGCCAGGTGGCCGGCAACGTCGCCGGCCGCGCGGCCGATGCGGCGGGTGCCGCGGTGCGCGGCGTGGCCAGCGCCGCGGCGGGCGCCACCGGCGCCGCCGCCGAGGCCGCCCAGGGCGTCGACCCGCGCGCCGCCGCCGAGCGCCTGCGCGCCACCCTGACCGCGCCGGCCGATGTGGGCCGGATGACGGCCGAGCAGCGCGCGGCGGAGATCGCGGCCATCTCGGCCGACGGGCTGCGCCAGGGCGCGCAGCTGCAGGAGGGCCAGCGCGCCCGCCTGGCCCAGCTGATCGGCGCCGAGGCCGGCATCAGCGAGGCGGAGGCCCGCCAGCGCATCCAGGCCGCCGAGACGCAGGTCCGCCAGACGGCGGAGCAGGCGGCCCAGCGCGCGCGGGAGGCGGCGGATGCCGCGGCCACCGGCGCGGCCCGCAGCGCGCTGTGGTTCTTCGCCACCATGCTGCTGTCGGCCATCGCCGCGGTGCTGGGCGCGCGCGCCGGCACCCGCGGGCTGGTGCTGGCGCACCAGCGCTGACGCCGCACCGCAGTTCCCGCCCGTCGCTGCGCGGCGGGCGGGAACCACGGCGGGGGCCCCGGGTGGCGGGTGCGCCGGTTGCTCGGGGTTGGCCGCCGGATGGGAGGCGGCCGCGCGGCTTCGCGCGCTCCGCGCCTGTCATGTGCCTGGGGGCCTGCTCCGCGCCAGGGCGAAGGCCCGGCGCGACCGCAAGGCGCAGGGCGCCGTGGGCGGGAGCGGGCGCCCGAGGGCGCCGCCGCCGTCCTGTTCGCACCATGGCGCGGCAAGTCAGCGCAACCCGCCGCCCGGAGGCCGCGCCACCCCGCCTCGGGCGGGCGGTGCGCGGCGTAGGCCCGGCGGAGCGGACGCGCCGCAAAGCCCGGGCGCTAGAGCGCCTGGAGGCGGTCGTATTGCTGGCGGCTCCAGCCCACGTTCTCGTTGTGCAGCGGCACGCAGGCGGCGCGGAAGGCGGCGCGGTCGGGCTCCTGCACCACCTTGTTCTGCGCGCGGAACCAGGCCGGCAGCTCGCCCTCCTGCGCGCGGATGCTGGCGGTGCAGCGGTCCGCCGCCTGGGCCAGCACCTCGCGGAAGATGCCGCGCTCGTTCTCGTTCAGCCGGCGCATGGTGCCGGCGCTGACGATGGTCAGCAGGCTCTCGGTGATGTGGCCGGTCAGGCTGATGTGGGTCTGCACCTCGTGGAACTTCTTGGCCTGGATGGTGGGCAGCGGGTTCTCCTGCGCGTCCACCGTGCCGTTCTGCAAGGCCAGGTACACCTCCGCGAAGGCGATGGGCGTGGCGTTCGCCCCGATGCCGCGCGCCAGCATCAGGTAGGACGGCGCCTGCGGCACCCGCAGCTTCAGCCCGCGCGTGTCGGCCGGCGTCATGATGCTCTTGTTCGCCGTCATGTGGCGGTCACCGTAATAGGTCAGCGCCACGGCGGTGTGGGTGGTCTGCCGGTCGTAGCCCGCGACCAGTTCCCGGTGCAGGTCGGAGGCGCGGTACTTCTCGAAATGCGCGAAGTCGCGCAGGGCATAGGGCGCGTGGGTGATCGCCATCGGGCGGTAGGACGCGCCGGCGAAGGCCACGCCGGTGTAGATGATGTCCACCGTGCCCAGCGTCAGCCCTTGGTTGATCTGCGGCTCGTTGCCCAGCGCCGAGGCCGCGAAGACCTCGATGTTCCAGCGGCCATTGGTGCGGCTGGCGATCTCCCGCGCCGCCCATTGCGCCTCGGTGTGGTAGGCCTCGCCCACCTCGTACACGTGGGCCCAGCGCAGGCGCTGCCCCTGGGCATGGGCGGGGCGTGAGACGAAGGGCGCGGCGAGCAGCGCCCCCAGGCCGAGGCCGCGGCGGGTGAGCATGGACGGGAACTCCCTGTGTCGTGTTCTTGTGCGCCCATGCTGGCAAGGCCGCGGCCCCTTCCGCAAGGGCCATGCGCGCGCCACCATGCGCGGCGGAGGAACCCACCATGCACGACGCACCCGTGATCCGCCTGCATGAGGGGGATGGCGTCGTCATCGCCCGCCGCGCCCTGCCGCCCGGCACGCCCGTCGCGCCCAACGTGCTGGCGCGGCAGCGCATCCCGCCCGGCCACAAGGTCGCCACCCGCGGCCACGCGCCGGGCGAGGAAATCCGCCGCTACGGCCAGGTGATCGGCTTCGCCACGCAGCCCATCGCGCCCGGCGAATGGGTGCACGTGCAGAACTGCGCCATGGGCGACTTCGCCCGCGACTACGCCTTCGGCGCCGAGCGCCGCCCCACCGACTACGCACCGGTGCCCGCGCACTTCCTGGGCTTCCGCCGCGCGCCAGGGGATGGTTATGGGCGTGCGGGCACGCGCAACAGCATCGGCATCATCACCTCCGTCAACTGCGCCGCCCACGTGGCCGACCTGATCGCCCGGCACTTCGCGCGCGACCCCTTCGGCGACGGCCCCGGCCGGCTGGACGCCTTCGCCCACGTGGACGAGGTGGTGGCGCTGACCCACAAGACCGGCTGCGGCATGACGGAGGGCGAGCCGCTGCGCGTGCTGCGCCGCACGCTGGCCGGCTTCGCGCGGCACCCCAACTTCTCCCACGTCATCGCCATCGGCCTGGGCTGCGAGGTGAACCAGCTGGGCGGCCTGCTGGAGGAGCAGCGCCTCCTCGGCCGCCTGCGCACGCTGACCATCCAGGAGGAGGGCGGCACGCGGAAGACGGTGGAGCGCGGCATCGCCTTCGTGCGCGAGGTGCTGGCGGAGGCTGACAGCGCGCGGCGCGAGCCGGTGCCGGCGAGCGAGCTGTGCGTGGCGCTGCAATGCGGCGGCAGCGACGGCTATTCCGGCATCAGCGCCAATGTCGCGCTCGGCTGCGCCTCCGACCTCGTGGTGCGGCATGGCGGCACGGTGATCCTGAGCGAGAGCCCCGAGACCTACGGCGCCGAGCACCTGCTGACCCGCCGCGCCGTGACGCGCGAAACCGGCGAGAAGCTGGTGGAGGTGATGCGGTGGTGGGAGGAGTACACGGCGCGCGAGGGCGCGGAGATGAACTCCAACCCCTCACCCGGCAACAAGGCGGGCGGCCTGACCACCATCCTGGAGAAGTCGCTGGGCGCCATGGCCAAGGCCGGCACGACGGAGCTGGTGGACGTGGTGCGCTACGCCGAGCCGGTGACGGCCAAGGGCTTCGTCTTCATGGACACGCCGGGCTACGACCCGGTGGGCGCGACGGGGCAGGTGGCGGGCGGGGCGAACCTGCTGTGCTTCACCACCGGGCGCGGCAGCGTCTTCGGCATGAAGCCGGCGCCGTCGCTGAAGCTGGCGACGAACACGCCGATGTATGACCGGATGCAGGAGGACATGGACATCAACTGCGGCACGGTGCTGGATGGCGTGGAAAGCGTGGAGGAATGCGGGGCGCGCATTTTTTCGCAGATGCTGCGCGTGGCCTCCGGCGAGAAGACCAAGAGCGAGGCTCTGGGGTTCGGGGATGCGGAGTTCGCGCCCTGGGTGCTGGGCGCGACGATGTGAGCCCCTATCGCCCAGCCTTTACCGAAGCCCTGAACCTGCTTGCCCAGGCCTGCGCCATCCTCCGCCGGCAGGGCGTGCCGCCGCCGATCCTGGTGGGCGGCGCGGTGGTGGAGTTCGACACCGCGGGCGACATCCACACCGGCGACCTGGACCTCGTCACCGCATCCGATGATGAGGTCGCCGCCGCGCTCCTGGCCGTCGGCTTCCAGCGCGAGACGGGGCTCCGCCACGGCCTGCACGGCTACTTCCATCCCAGCCTGCCCGTCGCGGTGGAACTGGTTTCAGGCGGCTATTTCGACGGCTTGGCCGACCGCAGCCGCATCCGCATCGTCGAGGTCCCTGGAGGCGAGGTGCTGATGGCGCCCACGGAGGACCTCATCGCCGACCGTGCCAGCCAGTGGTTCGCCTCCGGCAGGCGCGACGCGAAGATGCTGCGGCAGGCGCAAATCCTGCTGGCCCTGGCATCGGCCCTGGACGAAGATTATCTCGAACGGCGTCTCCGCGAGGAGACGATGAACCGGATCGGCCTGGCGGAGCTGCGGAACCATCATGAAACGGACCAGCCTTGAGCAACGCGCGGCGGAGATCGCCGCCAAGCTCGCGTCCGGCGTCGTGCGCCCGCCACCGGAGGCGCTGCGCAACAGCGGCGCCCGCCGCACGCCGCTGAAGCGCGCCCTGCTGGAACGCATCGAGCAAAACCGCCGGAACACCACCCCCGCCGGGGAGTGACGAACCCCGCCCCGCGCGGCAAGCTTCGCCGCGCCATGCACACCGTCCTCGAGCCCGAATCCCTCTACCCCGACACCGCGCTTGAGGAACGCATCCTCGGCCCCGGGGTCCGCATCCTCCGCGGCACCTGCAAGTCCTCGCTGCTGGAACTCCCGCAGCATCTCTGCGACGAGGCCGACGCGCTGATGACGCTGCGCATGGCCGTGCCCAAGGAAGCGCTCGACCGCTTCCCCAAGCTCCGGCTCGTCGTCCGCATGGGCGTCGGCTACGACAAGGTGGACCGCGCCGAATGCGCCCGGCGGGGGATCCTCGTCTGCAACACGCCCGACTACGGCACGCAGGAGGTCGCGGACACCGCCATCACCCTCGCGCTGTCCCTGCGCCGCGGCCTCACCCTCTACCATGACGGCATGCGCGCTTCCCCGCCCATCCCCTGGGGCGTGCAGCCCTCGCGCATCGTGCGGCGGTTCGAGGCGCAGACCTTCGGCATCCTCGGCCTCGGCCGCATCGGCACCGCCGCCGCCCTGCGCGCCAAGGCGCTGGGCTTCCGCGTGGCCTTCTTCGACCCCTACCTGCCCAACGGCGCCGACCGCGCCCTGGGCATCGGGCGGATGGACAGCCTGGAGGCGCTCCTGCGCGCCTCCGACGTCCTGTCCATCCACTGCCCGCTGACGCGCGCCACCCGCGGCCTGGTCGGGGCCGCCGAACTCGCGCTGCTGCCGCAAGACGCCGTGGTGGTGAACACGGCGCGGGGTCCCATCCTGGACCTCGACGCGCTGGAAGCCGCCCTGCGCGAAAACCGCATCGCCGGCGCGGGGCTGGACGTCCTGCCGGTCGAACCCCCCGTGCAGCCCGAGCCCGCCCTGCTCGCCGCCTACCGCGCGGGCGAGGACTGGCTGCGCGGCCGCCTGGTCATCCTGCCGCACATCGCCTTCCACTCCCCTGAGGCCTGGGACGACATCCGCCTGAAGTCGGTGGAAACCGTGCGCGACGTGCTGCTGCGCGGCCTGCGCACCAACGTCATCCCGCCGGAGGCCGATTGATGGGCGGCCTGCTCTGGCCGCGCGCCCGGCAGCGCCGCGCCGCCTACGCGCTGACGGTGCTGGGGCTGATGGTGCTGCTGGCCCTGCTGGGGCTGGGCATGGCGGGCGGCGGGGCGCTGGGGGTGCTGGCCCTGCCGCTGGCGCTGCTGCTGGCCTGGATGGGCGGGGTGAACACGGTGCGCCGCCTGCACGACATGGACCGCACCGGCTGGCACCTGCTGTGGATCGCCGCGCTGTCCGCCCTGGGCAACCTGGTGGGGCAGGCGGGGCTGTCGGGGGTGTCGGCCGTGCTGGGCCTGGCCTCGCTGGCGGTGTTCCTGGGGCTGTGCCTCATTCCCGGCACGCCCGGCCCCAACCGCTACGGCCCGCCGCCACCCTGAGCCAGCAGCGTCGCCAGCGGCACCGACAGGCCGGTGCTGGGCGCACCCTGCATGGGCACCGGCGCCGCCTTCGCCAGCGGCAGCTCGGCCAGCGTCGCCTCCAGGCAATCCAGCACTGGCACGGGCACCAGCGGCCGCAGCCGCGGCGCCAGCCCCACCAGCCCGGCGCCGCCCAGCACCACGCAACGCGCGCCGTGTTGCGCCTCCACCCGCGCGGCCTCAGCCAGCAGGGCCAGGGCGCGCTCCGGCTCGCGGGCGATCATGTCGCCGGTCGGCTGGATGGCGCGCACCCGCACCCGCGCGCCCGGCGGCGTGCGCGGGCGGGCAAATTCCTCCAGCATCGGCACCCAGGCGGCGCCGCCGGTCAGCAGCGACACCACCGGCCCCAGCGCGAAGCCCTGCCGGATGGAGCTATCCGCCAGCCCCAGCACGGGGACGGAGAACATCTCCCGCGCCGCCTCCAGCCCCGGGTCGCCGAAGCAGGCGATGATGGCGGCATCAAAGCCCCCGCCCGGCAGGTGCTCGGCCAGCGCGTCCAGCACCGCATGCGCCGCCACCGCGCTGGCCGCGCGGGTGCTGATGTAGCGCGCCCCGAAGCGCGCCGTGGCCCCAACGACGTCATGCCCGCACATGGCCCGCGCGGCGGCCACCAGGCGGTCGGTGATGGCGGCATCGGTGTTGCCGTTGAGGAGGAGCAGCTTCATCGCGCGCCAGTGATGCCCGCCGCTTGGGCAGAGGCAAGGCCCGGATGGATGAATCCCCGCTCACGTCGCGCTTGCGGTGCCTCCATCTTCCGCGCTCCCATGCGGCGCCTCTGGGAGAGAGAGAAGAACCATGCGTCTGCGCCAATGGCTCCTGGCCGCCCTGCTGCCCGCCGCCCTGTTCGCCGCCCAGCCCGCGCAATCGCAGGGCACCATCCGCATCGGCATGACGGCGGCCGACATCCCGCTGACCCACGGCCAGCCCGACCAGGGCTTCGAGGGCAACCGCTTCACCGGCATCCCGCTGTATGACGGCCTGACCGCCTGGGACCTGTCGCGCGCCGACCGCCCCTCCACCCTGCAGCCCGGCCTCGCCGTCAGCTGGGAAAGCGACGCCAATGACCGCACGCGCTGGGTGTTCCGCCTGCGCCCGGGGGTGAAGTTCCACGACGGCAGCGACTTCAACGCCGACGCCGTGGTTTGGAACGTCCGCAAGGTGCTGGACCGCGAGGCCGCGCATTTCGACCCCCGGCAGGTCGGCGTCACCGCCAGCCGCATGCCCACGCTGCGCCGCGCCGAGAAGATCGACGACATGACCGTCGCGCTCTTCACCTCCGAGCCCGACAGCCTGCTGCCGATCAACCTCACCAACCTGTTCATGGCCAGCCCGGCGCATTGGGAGCGGCTGCGCACGCAGCACCCCAATGCCGAGGCGACCTGGAACGCCTTCGCCGCCAACCCCTCCGGCACCGGGCCCTTCCGGCTGACGCGCTTCGTCCCGCGCGAGCGCGCGGAGATGACCCGCAACGACGCCTATTGGGGTGAGAAGGCGCGCGCCGAGCGCATCGTCCTGCTGCCCATCCCCGAGGCCAATGCCCGCACCGCCGCGCTGCTGAGCGGCCAGGTGGACTGGATCGAGGCGCCCTCGCCCGACGCCGTGCCGCAGCTGCGCGCGCGGCAGATGCAGATCGCCACCAACCCGCAGCCGCATGTCTGGCCCTGGCAGCCCTGCTTCCTGCCCTCCTCGCCGCTGAGCGACGTGCGGGTGCGCCGCGCGCTGAACCTGGCGATTGACCGCGACGGGCTGCGCACCCTGCTGGGCGGCATGATGCAGCCGGCCGTCGGCACCGTGCCGCCGGGCCACCCGTGGTGGGGCAACCCGAGCTTCAACATCCGCACCGACAAGGCCGAGGCGCGGCGCCTGCTGGCCGAGGCCGGCTATGGCCCGCAGCGGCCGGTGACCATCAAGGTGCAGATCAGCGCCTCCGGCTCGGGCCAGATGCAGCCGCTGCCGATGAACGAGTTCATCCAGCAGGACCTGCGCTCGGTCGGCATCAACATCGAGTTCGACGTGATCGAGTGGAACGCGCTGTTCACCAACTGGCGCAATGGCTGCGGCCACGCCAGCGCACGCGGGGCGCATGCCATCAACGTCAGCTTCGCGGCGATGGACCCCTTCTTCGCCATGGTCCGCTTCTGGGACAGCAAGATGGCGGCGCCGGTGTCCAACAACTGGGGCATGTTCAACGACCCGCGCTTCGACGGGCTGGTGGCCGCCGCGCGCAACGCCTTCGACCCCGCCGAGCGCGACGCCGCCCTGGGCCGCCTGCACGCGGCCGGCGTGGACGAGGCGCTGTTCATCTGGATCGCGCATGACGTGGGCCCGCGCGCGATGAGCCCGCGCGTGCGCGGCCACGTGCAGCCGCAGAGCTGGTTCGTGGACCTGCGCCTTCCTTTTGTTCAGTGAGGCCGTGACGAACCGGCGCCGCCCTCCGGGCATCCGTTCGCACGGCGGGCGGCGCCGCCCACTCCACCGACGTGCCGGGCGCGCCCGCGGCGCGGCGGAAGCCAAGCCGGCGCAGCCGGCGCCCGGCGTTTGAGGGCGGAAAGAATCTGATGCTGATCTACCTGTTCAAGCGCGTATTGTATGCGGTGCCGATCGCCCTGGCGGTCGGCTTCGTGTGCTTCATGCTGGTGCAGATCGCGCCCGGCGACCCGATCAACGCCATCGTCCCGCCCGACGCCCCGCAGGAGGTGGTGGAGCAGGTGCGCGCCGATTACGGCCTGGACAAGCCGCTGCCGGTGCAGTTCGCGCTGTGGCTCTCCAAGGTGGTGCAGGGCGACCTCGGGCGCAGCCTCGCCACCGGGCGCCCAGTCTGGGGCGACCTGTCGAGCGCCATCGGCAACACGCTGACGCTGGCGCTGGCGGCCTCGCTGCTCGGCTTCATCCTGGGCTGCGTGCTGGGCGGGCTGGCGGGCACCTTCCGCGGCTCCTTGCTCGACCGCGCGGCGACGACCTTCGCGGTGGCCGGCGTCTCGGTGCCGCATTACTGGCTGGGCATGGTGCTGGTGGTGGTCTTCGCCGTGCAGCTGCCCTGGCTGCCGGCCATGGGGGCGGGGCCGGGCGGCTCCTCCGACTGGGCGTGGGACTGGGCGCACATGCAGCACCTGGTGCTGCCCGCCGTCACCCTTTCCGTCATTCCCATGGGCATCGTGACGCGCACGGTGCGCGGCATCATCGCCGAGATCATGAACCAGGAATTCGTCACCGCCCTGCGCGGCAAGGGGCTGACGCGCTTCTCCATCTTCCTGCACGTGGTCAAGAACGCCGCACCCACCGCGCTGGCGGTGATGGGCCTGCAGCTGGGCTACCTGATGGGCGGCTCCATCCTGGTGGAGACGGTGTTCTCCTGGCCCGGCACCGGGTTGCTGCTGAACAGCGCCATCTTCCAGCGCGACCTGCCGGTGCTGCAGGGCACCATCCTCGTGCTGGCGATGTTCTTCGTCGCACTCAACCTGCTGGTGGACCTGGTGCAGACCGCGCTGGACCCGCGGATCAAGCGCGCATGATCCGCCTCCTCGCCCCCGCGCGCCTTCCGGCGCGACGGATCACGCGCCCGACCACCACCCGCGCCTCGGGGCCCTCCGCATGAGCACCACCACCGCCGCCGCCGCCGAGCTCGCCATCCAGGCCGCGCAGGCCAGCGCCCGCTCCGAGGGCTACTGGGCCGGCGTCTGGAAGCGCCTGCGCCGCGACCGCGTCACCATCGCCTGCGCCGCCATCCTGTTGCTAATGCTGCTGGTGATCGTCTTCGCCCCCCTCGTGGCGCCGCACGACCCCTTCCAGGGCAGCATGATCCGCCGCCTGCGCCCCCTGGGCACCGACAACCACCCGCTGGGCACCGACGAGCTGGGCCGCGACATGCTGACGCGCCTGATCTATGGCGGGCGGCTGAGCTGGTTCATGGGCATCATCCCCGTGGCGCTGGCCTTCGTCATCGGCACCGTGCTGGGCGTGCTGGCGGGCTTCGCCGGCGGGCGCACCAACATGCTGATCATGCGGGTGACGGACGTGTTCTACGCCTTCCCCTCCGTGCTGCTGGCGGTGGCGATCTCCGGCGCGCTGGGGGCGGGCATCACCAACGCCATCCTCGCGCTGACGCTCGTCTTCGTGCCGCAGATCATCCGCGTGGCCGAGAGCGTGACGACGGGCGTGCGCAACCTGGACTTCGTGGATGCGGCACGCGCCTCTGGCGCCAGCGCCTTCACCATCGTGCGGGTGCACGTGCTGGGCAACGTGCTGGGGCCGATCTTCGTCTACGCCACCAGCCTGATCAGCGTGTGCATGATCCTGGCCTCCGGCCTCTCCTTCCTCGGCCTGGGCACGCGGCCGCCGGAGCCCGAATGGGGCCTGATGCTGAACACGCTGCGCACGGCGATCTACGTGCAGCCCTGGGTGGCGGTGCTGCCGGGGGCGTGCATCTTCGTCACCTCCATCTGCTTCAACCTGGTCAGTGATGGGCTGCGCGCGGCGATGGACGTGAAAGGCTGACGAAGTCAGCCTTTCACGTTCCGCCGGGGGCAAGGGGGGCGCAGCCCCCCACCCGTCTCCTTCGACGAAGTCAGCCTTTCACGTTCCGCCGGGGGCAAGGGGGGCGCAGCCCCCCACCCGTCTCCTTCGACCGAAGTCAGCCCTTCACGTTCCGCCGGGGGCAAGGGGGGCGCAGCCCCCCACCCGTCTCCTTCGACCGAAGTCAGCCTTTCACGTTCCGCCGGGGGCCAAGGCGACGCAGCCCCACCCGCCCACTCGCACGGAACTCAGCCCGTCACGTTCCGCCGGGTGCAGGGCAGCGCAGCCCCAGCCGCCCACCCTCCCCGAAGCCAACCCCTCCCGCTCCGCCCGGGGGCAAGGCCCCACGCCAGCGCAGCGCCGGGCGCAACCCACCCCCCACCCCGCCGCGTTCGCCCGGGGCCACTCCCCGGGACGCCGCCATGCCCCGCCTCGCCCGCCGCGTCCTGCCCGTCCTGTTGCTGCTGCTCCCGGCCTGCGACGCCGAGCCGCCGGCGGCGCAGCGCGTGGCCGGGGGCGATGCCGCGCGGGGGCGCACCCTGGTGGCGCAGCACGGCTGCGGCGCCTGCCACGTGGTGCCCGGCGTGGCCGGCGCGACCTCCTGGGCCGGCCCGCCGCTGCATGAATGGTCGCGGCGCGGCTGGCTGGCCGGGCGCTTCCCCAACACCCCCGCCACCCTGGTGGCCTGGCTGCGCGACCCGCAGGCGATGTCGCCCGGCTCGGCCATGCCAGACCTCGGCCTGGCGGAGGACGAGGCGCGCGACATCGCCGCCTTCCTGATGACCCTGGGCGCGAGCCGGGCCGAGCCGGTGCCGGCCGGCATGCCGCTGGGCCCCAATGCCGGCGGCCCTCGCCCCGACCCGCGCCTGCGCCCGCGCGACGGCTGAAGGCGTCGCGCCGGCCAGGGGCAAGGCGCGCCCGCGCGACGGTCCGGGGGCCGCCCGGCCGGGCAAACCGGCCGTCGAAGGCGGGGGCGAGCCGCACGCCCGCATGAGTGTCACGACCACGCAGGGTGGGGCAGGCCGCGCGACGGCCGAGGGGACGCGGTGCGACCCCGGCCATCCGGCGCCGCGCATCCGTGCGACGGCCCGGGGCCGCCGCCCTCCCGCCTCAGCAGCCCGGCACCAGCAGGGCGGGCGCCGCCTGGAACAGCACCGCCACCGCCGCCAGCACCGCCGCCGCCGCCTGGAACCAAGCCAGGAAGCCCGTCTCCGACTCGCCGCCCTCGGCGGGGGCGGCGCGCAGCGCGCCCAGGCCGGGCCAGGCCAGCAGCGCCAGCAGGGCCAGCGCCGCCGCCGTGGCCACCAGCACGGCGACCGGCGCGGACAGCCCGGCCACGCTGCGCTCGCAGGACAGGGCGTGGGCGGCGTAGACGGCGCCGAAATGCCCGCCCCACACCAGCAGCGGCAGGCTGGGCCGCAGCGCCCGCCAGGCCCCGCCGCCCGCCCTCATGGCAGCAGCCGCGGGAAGCCGTGCAGCAGCAGCAGCCCGCCCCAGCCTTGCGCGCAGGTGTAGAGCAGGAACAGCCGCGCGTTGTCGAAGGTGGCGCGGCGCCGGCCATGCAGCAGCCCGCGCCAGTGGCGGGCCAGGGCGTAGCCCAGCATCAGCGCCGCCACCGCCACGTGCAGCCCCTGGTAGGCCAGCAGCGCGTAGTGGGCGGCGCCGTGCGCGTGCTCCTCCGGCCGCAGCCCGGCGCCCCACATCGCCCAGCCCTCGGCCGCCAGCGCCGCCGCCAGCAGCGCCAGCGCCAGCGCGGCCGGCAGCGCGGCCATCCGCCCGTCCCGCGCCAGGGCGCGCGCCGCCCACAGGGCGAAGGCCAGCGCGGCGCCGGCGTACAGCGCGGCCGCCAGCAGCCCCCAGCCGGCGTCGGGCGCGCGCGCGGCCCAGCGGGCGTCGCCGTTCACCAGCCACAGGAACAGGTAGGTGCCGGCGAAGCACGCCCAGCCGGCGCCCGACACCACCAGCAGCGTCCCCACTGCCCACCAGGACAGCGACACCGGCCCGGCGGCGTGGGTGGGCAGCACCAGCCCGCCGCCGATGTCCACCTCCGCCGGCTCCAGCGCGCCCAGGTCGGTCGCGGTCCACAGCCAGTGCAGGAAGCCGCCCAGCGCCAGCACGCCGAAGGCGGCGGCGGGCACCAGCGCCTCCACCGCCAGGGCCAGGAAGAAGCCCGCGGTGCCCAGCGCGGCCACCAGGTGCCCCAGTCCCGGCCCGGGCAGCACCTGCACGTATTGCGGCACCGCGCCAGCGGCGGTGGTCGCCAGCGCCTCGCGCCGGCCGGTGGCGGACATGGGCAGGTAGTGCGCGCCCGCCTCCGCCTCCTCGCGCAGGCCCGGCTGCTGCCACAGCGGATAGCGCGAGGCGACGTGCGGCAGGCTGCGCGGGCCGAAATTGCTGTTCTCCAGCCATTCCAGCGTGCCGGCGCGCCAGGGGTCGCCGCCGCCGCCCGCGCCGCGGCGCATGTGCCGCGCCACGTCCCACAGCAGCAGCGCGCCGCCGGCCAGCACCACCAGCGCGCCGAGGGTGGAGAGCAGGTTCCACACCTCCAGCCCCAGCCCGGCGGGATAGGTGTAGATGCGCCGCGGCATCCCCAGCAGGCCGGAGGCGTGCATGGGGAAGAAGGTGAGGTTGACGCCCAGGAACAGCAGCCAGAACGCCCACTTGCCCAGCCGCTCGCTCAGCGGCGCGCCGATGGCCGGCGCCCAGTGGTACAGCGCGGCCAGCAGCGGGAACACCATGCCGCCGATCAGCACGTAGTGCAGGTGGGCGACGATGAAGTAGGTGTCGTGCGCCTGCCAGTCGAAGGGCGTCACGCTCACCATCACGCCGGTCAGACCGCCCAGGGTGAAGATGAACAGGAAGCCCAGCACGAACAGGCCGGCGGCGTTCAGCCGCACCCGCGCCCCGGCGGCCAGCGTGCCGATCCAGGCGAAGACCTGCAGCCCCGAGGGGATGGAGACGGCGAAGCCCGCCGCCGCGAAGAAGGCGAGGCTGAGGCCGGGGATGCCGGTGGTGTACATGTGGTGCACCCACAGCCCGAAGGACAGGAAGGCGGTGGCCACCAGCGCCAGCACCACCAGCGAGTGCCCCAGCAGCGGCACGCCGGCCATCACCGGCACCACCATGGACACCATGCCCGCCGCCGGCAGGAAGATGACGTAGACCTCCGGGTGGCCGAAGAACCAGAACAGGTGCTGCCACAGCAGCGGGTCGCCGCCGCGCTCGGGCAGGAAGAAGGGCCAGTCGAAGGCGCGCTCCAGCTCCAGCAGCGTCGAGGCGGCGATCACGGCGGGGAAGGCGATGATGACCATGCCGGCGAACACCAGCATGGCCCAGGCGAAGACCGGCATCCGCCCCAGCGTCATTCCCGGCGCGCGGCAGCGCAGGATGCCCACGATCAGCTCGATGGCGCCGGCGATGGCGCTGATCTCGATGAAGCCGATGCCCAGCAGGTACATGTCGGTGTTGACGCCCGGCGAGTGCTCCTTGCTGGTCAGCGGCGGGTACATGAACCAGCCGCCGTCCGGCGCGGCGCCGACGAACAGCGATGCGAAGAAGGCCAGCCCGCCCACCAGGTAGATCCAGAAGGCGTAGGCGCCCAGGCGCGGGGTCGGCATCTCCCGCGCGCCGAGCATGGCGGGCAGCAGGGTGATGCCCACCGCCTCCACCGCCGGCACGGCGAACAGGAACATCATCACCGTGCCGTGCATGGTGAAGACCTGGTTGTAGGTGGCGGCGTCCAGGATGGTCAGCCCCGGCCAGGCCAGCTGGAGGCGAATCAGCACCCCCAGCAGCCCCGCCAGCGTCAGGAACAGCAGCGCCGCGGCGACGAAGAGCGGGCCGATGAGGTTGTTGTTGATCTCGCCCACCGCGCGCCAGCCGCGCGGATAGGCCCAGGCGGCCTCCAGCCGCGCCCGCTCCTCCGGCGGGCGGGGCAGGGGGTTGGGCGTGCTCACCGCAGCCCGTCCAGCCAGGTGGCCAGCGCCAGGATCTCCTCGCCCGACAGGGCGCGGGCGTAGGCGGGCATGGCGTTGCCGGGCTTGATGTCCTGCGGGGCGGCGATCCAGCCCGCCAGGTGGCCCAGCGTGTTGGGCAGCGCCCCCGCCGCCAGCGTGCGGCGGGAGCCGACGCGCGACAGGTCGGGCGCCAGGCGCGCCTCCCAGGGCGTGCCGCGCACGGCGTGGCAGGCGCCGCAGCCGGCGGCGCCGAACACGCGCATGCCCGCCTCCTCCGCCGCGGTGGCGGGGGCGGGCACCGGCGCGGCCTGGCGGGCCAGCCAGGCGTCGAAGGCCTCCGGCTCCTCCACCACCACGGCGAAGGCCATCAGCGCGTGCTGGCGGCCGCAGAACTCGGTGCACTGCCCGCGCAGCTCGCCCGTGCGGTCGGCGCGCAGGCGCTGGCGGTTGGCCCGGCCGGGGATCATGTCCAGCTTGCCGTGCAGGTTGGGGATCCACACCGAATGAATCACGTCGCCCGAGGTCAGCACCAGCTCCACCTCGCGCCCGCGCGGCAGGCGCAGCTCGTTGGCGGTCACCGCGCCGGGGGTGCCGGGGTAGCGCACCTCCCACCAGTACTGGCGGCCGGTGATCTCCACCACCAGCGGCTCCGCCCCCGCGCCGAACAGCGCCAGCGCGCGGGAGGCGCCGAGCGTGTGCACCAGCAGGGCGGACAGGGTGATGGCGGGAAAGGCCAGCCCCATGCCGGCGACGAAGCCCAGGCCCCCCAGCCGCCGCCGCACCGCCGGCGGCGCCCACACCGCCAGCGCGATGCACAGCACCACCAGGGAGAGGATGGCCCCGCCGCCCGCGATCAGCAGCACGGACAGCTCGGCGATGCGCCCCGCCTGCGGGCCCCAGGCGTCCAGCGGCGCCTGCGGCCCGCCGCAGCCGGCCAGCAGCGCGGCCGCCGCCGGGCCGCGGGCGCGCCTCATGCCTCGCGCAGGGCGCGGGCCACGCCGGCCAGGGCCAGGGCGGCGAACAGCACGCCGCCGGGCACCCACATCAGCAGCCCGCCCAGCTGCTGGTCCTCCAGCTGGGTCAGCCCCCAGGGCCAGGTGGAGAGGGCATGGGCGGGGAACAGCGGGCGCGGCGCGAAGGTGAGGAAGGCGCCCAGCCCGCCCATCTGCGCCGCGGTGGCCAGGCCGGCGGCCAGCGCGCCCTCCGGCGGGGCGCGCCACATCGCCTGCGCCAGCGCCACCCCGGCGGCCAGCAGGCTGGCGTGCATGGCCCACCACGCCAGGGGCGAGGCGAAGGTCCAGCCATAGGGCGCGGGCAGGTGCCACAGCCACAGCACGACGGCGAAGGCGGCGGCGGCGGCGGCCACCGGCGGGGCGCGCAGGCGCAGCCCCACGGCCAGCAGGGGCGCCGCCCCCAGCAGGATGAGCAGGTGCTGCCCCACCCGGGCGGAGAACAGCGCCACCGCCAGCGCGCACAGCGGCGTCAGCAGCGCCAGCGCCAGCACCGCCACCCCGCCCAGCAGCGCCGGGCGCGAGGGCGAGCGCCGCCAGCCCAGGGCCAGGATCAGCAGCAGCGCCAGAGCCAGCCCGGCATCCGGGGCCCAGGGAAGCGCCTCCGGGGTGGGCGGCGCGCCGCAATACGGGATGGCCGTCGGCACCTTGATCCCCCAGCACGCCGCCATGGGTGCTTCGGGAGCGAACGCCGGCGCGGCGCGGCGGTCACCATGAAATGCGCGTCATCTTCGGGCCGCCGCCAACGCCGGCGGCGGCGGGCCGTTGGCGGCAGGATGCCCGACCAGGATCCCCCGCCCGGCCCCGCCGACCTCCGCCCGCCGGAACGCATCGCCGAGGCGGCGACCCGCGCGGGCGTGAAGAAGGCCACGCTGGACTGGCCGGTGCTGGCGGTGCTGGGCGTGCTGGCCGGGCTCTACATCGGGCTGGGCGGGCTGTTCTCCACCGTGGCGCTGGCGGGGGCGGAGGGCGCGATGCCCCATGGCGCGGCGCGGCTGCTGGCCGGGCTGGCCTTCAGCCTGGGGCTGGTGCTGGTGGTGGTGGGCGGCGCGGAGCTGTTCACCGGCAACACCCTGCTGGTGGTGGCCTGGGCCGAGGACCGCGCCCGCCTGCGCGACATCGGCGCCGCCTGGGCGCTGGCCTGGGGCGCCAACCTGCTGGGCGCCCTGGCCGCGGTGGGGCTGGCGCTGGCCGCCGGCGTGCCCGCCATGGGCGAGGGCGCGGTGGGCGCGGCGGCGCTGAAGGCGGCGCAGGCCAAGGGCGCCCTGCCCTTCGGCCAGGCCTTCGCCAGCGGCGTGCTGGCCAACATCCTGGTGTGCCTGGCGGTCTGGATGGCCTGGGGCGCGCGCAGCGCCGCCGACAAGGTGCTGGTGGTGGTGCCGCCCGTCGCCGCCTTCGTGGCGCTGAACGTGGAGCACTCGGTGGCCAACATGGCCTTGATTCCGCTGGGCTGGGGCGTGCGCGCCACGGCGGATGCGGGGTTCTGGGCCGCCACCGGCCTGTCGCCCGCCGCCTTCGGCGAGGCCGGGCCCGGCGGGCTGGTGGCCAACCTGGTGCCGGTGACGCTGGGCAACCTGCTGGGTGGGGTGATGGTGGGCGTGGCCTACTGGTTCGCCTACCTGCGGCCGCGGCCAGACGGGTGATTCCGGGCCGTAGCCCCGGGGCGTAACCCCGGGGCCGGCGGGCGCGTTCCGCCCGCGAACCGCCGCAAGGAACCGCCCCGATGCTCAAGCCCTTCGTCCTGGCCGCCGCGCTGCTGGCCCCCCTGCCGCTGCTGGCCCAGGCGCTGCCCCCCGGGCAGATGCGCGCCAAGGCGCTGCTGGACCGCGACGTCCGCTCCTCCGACGGCCACCAGGTGGGCGAGGTGGAGGACATGGTGCTCGACGCCCAGGGCCGGGTGGTCGGCGTGGTGGTGGAGGTGGACCGCGGCCTGCTGCGCGCCGACCGCCACGTAATGGTGCCCTTCGACCAGCTGCGCCTGGGCGCCGAGCGCCGGGTGGAGCTGCCGATGACGCGCGAGCAGGTCCGCGCCATGCCCGGCTTCGACTACCGCGACTGAGCCGCCGCCGGCCCGGCGCGCGATCCCTTCGCGGGGCATCGCGCGCCAGCCCGGCCGGGAGGCCGCTCCGCCGCGACGGCGCCTCCCTCACCGCGAGGCGCGCCCTGGCCCCTGGCTCCGCCTCACCGCCCTGGCGCCTCCGCCGGGGCGGATCGCCCTCCGGCCGTGGCGCGCCAGCCCAGCGCCGCCAGCGCCAGCCCGGCCAGGGCCAGCGCCGCCGCGTCCGCCCACGGGGAGGCGGCGCCGGCCGGCGCTTCCGGCCGCACCACCCACAGCAGGTGCGCCGCGTGGTGCAGCACCAGCAGCGCCGCCACCGCGCCCAGCCGCCAGTCCCGCCACTGCGGCACCAGCGCCAGCGCGATGGCGCCGCCCAGCGCCGGCAGCGCCACCCCCAGCTTCAGCCAGATCCAGGGCGCTTGCTCGCGCCGCAGGTACCACGCGGCCTCGGCCGGGATGTCGGCGGCGTAGACCACCACGTACTGGGTGAACCACAGCCACAGCACGCCCAGCGCCAGGGCCAGCAGGGCGCGCTCCAGCCCGGTGCGCGCCTCCGCCCCGCCCGGGGCGGCGCGGCGGCGCAGCGCGGCCAGCGTGGCCAGGCCCAGGGCGGCGGCGGCCTGCTCCGTCACCAGGGCCACGCCCTGCACGCTGCCGCTCCAGGCCGGGTCGCGCGCCAGGGCCCAGTCCTCCATGGCCAGCGCGCCGGTGGGCAGCAGCAGCAGCAGCGCCGCCCCGCCCCGCCAGCGCCCGCCGCCGGGCGCGGCCAGCCACCACCCGATGCCGCACCACAGCGCCAGCAGCAGCAGGCTGCGCGCCCCCAGGGCGGCCGGCGCCCCCCAGCCGGTGCCCGCGGGCCACAGCAGCGGCGCCAGGGCCGGCAGCGGCAGCGCCAGCAGCAGGGCGGCGGGCAGCGCGCCGCGCGCCAGCGCCGCCAGGCCGGGGTGCAGCGGCGCCAGCCAGTGCTCCTCCAGCAGGCGGCCCAGCGCCAGCGCCAGCGCCGCCCCCAGCCCCAGCCCGGCCAGCAGCAGGAACAGCGGCAGCCACGCCTCGGCCAGGGCGGGCAGGATCATGGGAAGGGGCTCATGGCGGCAGGCGCTCCATGAAGCGGGCGGCGGCCCAGCGCTGGCGCGGGTCCATCCGCCCTTCCACCGGGTGCGCCCCGGCCAGGTTGGCCGCCAGCGCCGCCATGGCGCGGCCGGCATCGCGCGGGACGGGCGGGATGGGCGGGTGGCCGTGCCGGCGCACCACCCCGTCCCCCGCGCCGCCCGGCCCGTGGCAGGCGGCGCAGAACACGCGCCAGGCCTCCGCGCCCTCGGCCAGCAGGGCGGCGTCCACCGGCGGGCCGGGCGGGGCCAGCGCGGCGCGGCGCGCGGCGTGGCCCTGCGGGATGGCGCCCTCCGGCGGCTCGGCCGGGGCGGGGGGCGGGTCGCTGGCGCCCCAGCCGTCGCAGGCGGCCAGCAGCAGCAGCAGCAGCGGCAGCCACCGCGCGCGCCTCACGGCGGCGGCACCGGGTGCAGGGCCAGCGGGCCCTGGGCGGCCAGCAGGGCGCGCGCCGCGGCGGATTCCGCCTCCGCGTGCGGGATGAACAGGAAGAAGCGGTCCTCCGTGGCGCGCAGGAAGGCCGGCACGGCGAACAGCGGGTGGTGCAGGCGCGGCAGCCCGTTCAGCCACAGCATGGCCAGCAGCGCCGCCACCGCCGCCGCCAGCACGCCGACGATGTAGACCGCCGGCAGGAAGGCCGCCCAGGCATGGGGCGGCCGCCCGCCGACGTTGAGGGGATACAGCTGCACCGAGGCCGCCCAGGCCAGCCCCCAGCCGGCCGCCGCCGCCGCCACCCCCGCCCCGGCGGCGATCCAGGCCACCGGGGCGGCGCGGACCCCCAGCGCCTCGGCGGCGTCGGGCACCGGGTGGGGGGCGTGCGCCTCCAGCCCGCGCCAGCCGGAGGCGCGCGCGGCGCGCACGGCGGCGGCCAGCGCGTCGGCATCGGCGAACTCGGCCAGGGTGCCCGGGGCGGCGGGGGGGCTCACCGCTCCTCCTCCGCCGCCTCGGCGGCGCTTTCCTCGTGCCGGGTCTCGAACAGGGAAACGGCGGGCAGGAAGCGCGCGAACACCAGCAGCGCCGCGGTGAACAGCGCCGCCGAGCCCGCCAGCAGCGCCCATTCCGCCGCGCTGGGCACGTAGGCGGGGGCGTGCAGGGGCAGGCGCGGCGGCACCACGCCGTCCACCACCAGCGACCAGCGGTCCAGCAGGGCGCCCAGGGCGCAGGCCACGCCCAGCAGCAGGGGCGCGGCGTCGCCCCGGCGCAGCCGCGCCGCCCACATCGCCTGCGGCAGCAGCCCGCCCAGCAGCACCGCGCCCCACCAGGCCGGGGCGTGCAGCCGCGCCACGAAGGCGGCGCGCGTGGCCGCGTCCTCCTGCAGCAGGGCGGTGGCGGCCTCGTGCGCCCAGGCGCCCAGGGCGCCCAGGCCGGCAGCCGCCAGCAGGCGGGCCAGCAGGTCCATGTCGGCGCGGTCCACCAGCGCCTCCAGCGCCAGGCCGCGCCGCAGCAGCACCGCCAGCGCCAGCACCAGCCCCAGGCCGGAGGGCAGGCCGGTGGCGGCGAAGTGCAGCGGCAGCCGCGCCTGGTGCCAGCCCGCGACGACGGTGACGGCGAATTCCAGCGCCACCACCGTCTGCGCCGAGAGCAGCAGCGGCAGCACCAGCGCCGCCACCATGCGGTAGGCGGCCTGGTGGCGGTGCCAGTGCGCCACCGAGCCGCGCCAGCCC
The DNA here is from genome assembly GCF_045449635.1 of Sabulicella flocculans. Lineage (NCBI taxonomy): Bacteria > Pseudomonadati > Pseudomonadota > Alphaproteobacteria > Acetobacterales > Acetobacteraceae > Sabulicella > Sabulicella flocculans. Next base: position 21,240 of record NZ_JBJJBR010000012.1, read on the forward strand.
AGCGCCCCCAGCCCGTACAGCCGCGCCAGCCCCCGCCGCCCGCGTGCCCGCGCGCGGTCGCGCAGCGTCGCCAGGTCGGGGATCAGGCCGACGTACCAGAACAGCGAGGTGACCAGCACATGGGCGCTGATGCCCCAGAAATCCCACACCAGGGCCGAGCCGAATTGCGGCCACAGCCCGGTGACGGCCGGGTAGGGCAGCGTCCACCAGAACAGCCAGGGCCGGCCCAGGTGCAGGATGGGATACAGCGCCGCCGCCAGCACCGCGGCCAGCGCCGCCGCCTCGGCGAAGCGGTTGACGGCGGTGCGCAGCCCGTGGCGGCGCAGCACCAGCACGGCGGCGAACAGGCTGGCGGCGTTGGCCACGCCGATCCACCAGGCATAGGCCACCAGGTCGAAGCCCCAGGCGTGCGGGTGGTTGTTGCCCCACACCCCCACGCCGCGCCACAGCAGCACCCCCACCGCGACGGCCAGCACCAGCAGCCCCGCCCCGGCGGCGGCGAAGCCCAGCCGCCCGCCCCGGGCCGAGGGGCGCAGCGCGGCCTCCGCCGCCAGCCCCGCCGCGCCGCTCATCCCGCCGCCCCCCCGTCCTCGACCCGCGCGAGGTAGGAGGTGCGCGGGCGGGTGCCCAGCGCCTCCAGCAGCAGGTAGGCGCGCGGGGCGCGGCGGGCGGCGGAAACCGGGCTGGCGGGGTCGTTCAGGTCGCCGAACAGGATGGCGCCGGTGGGGCAGGCGCGCTGGCAGGCGGTCTGCACCTCCGCCAGCCGGCCATCGGCGCGGGCGGCGGCGATGCGGTGGCTGCAATAGGTGCACTTCTCCATCACGCCGCGCGGGCGGGCCGCTACCTCCGGGTTGCGGGCGGGGCGGGGCAGGGCGCGCTCCTCCCAGTTGAAGCGGCGGACGCCGTAGGGGCAGTTGTTGGCGCAGGTGCGGGTGCCGATGCAGCGCGCCGGCACCATGGCGTTCAGCCCCTCGTGGTCGTGCACCGTGGCGTTGACCGGGCACACCGGCTCGCAGGGCGCCTGCTCGCACTGCATGCAGGGCACCGGCTGGAAGGCGGCGGCCCCGCCGGGGCGGGCGTGGCGGTCCACCCGCAGCCAATGCAGGCCGCGCCCGGCGGCCATCGCCTCCGGCCCCACGGGGGGCACGTTGTTCTCCGCCTGGCAGGCGGCGGCGCAGGCGTTGCAGCCGATGCAGGCGTCCAGGTCCACCGCCATTCCCCAGGCCTGCGCCGGATAGGGCCAGGGCGGGTGCAGCGAGGCCTGCGGGCCGATGGGCGGCAGCGCGGCGCCGGGCGCCAGCACCCGCAGCGCCGGCTCGCCGGCCAGGGGGCGGGCGCCCTCGGCCACCAGCAGGGGGGCGCGGCGGCCGGTGGGGCGCAGCGCCAGCCCCTCCACCGCCCAGGCGCCGGGCGGGCGCAGGCGCTGGGCGTCGAAGCCGCGCGCCGCCTCCGCTACCGGCCCGGCCTGCCCGAAGCCCAGCGGCAGGGTGACGCAGCCCGGCGCCTGCCCGGCCAGCGGCAGCACCGGCGCGCGCGCCGCCGCCCCGCCCAGCGCCAGCTCCACCTCGTCGCCCGCCGCGAGGCCCAGCCGCGCCGCGTCCTCCGGCGCCAGCAGGGCGGCGTTGCCCCAGCTCAGGCGGGTCAGCGGGCGCGGCAGCTCCTGCAGCCAGGCTTCCTGGGCGAAGGCGCCGGCGCGCAGGTGCGGGTCGGGCGCGAACAGGGCGGTCCAGCCGGGCGCCGCCGCCGGCGAGGGGCGGTCCCATCCCGCGCGGGGGGCCAGCCCGTCCAGCGGCGGGGCGGCGGGGCCGGCCACCCCGTCCTCCAGCGCCGCCTCCCAGCGGGCCTCGAAGCCGTCCTCGCCCCAGGCGGCGCGCCAGGTGGCCTGCACGGCGGCGCGCTCGCCCTCCTCCGCGCGGCCCAGCAGGGCCAGCAGGGCGCGCACCGGGCCATGCAGGTCGGGCGCGGCGGGGCGGGCCACCGGCTGGCGCAGGGCGGGGGTGCCGTCGAAGGCGCGGCCGTCGCCCCATTGCTCCAGCGGGTGGGCCAGGGGCACGTGCCAGGGGCACAGCCGCGCCGTGGCCCCCAGGCGCGGGCCCACATGCACGGCGGCCGCCACCGGCCGCGCCCGCAGCGCCGCCGCGAACCCCGCGAGGTCGAAGGCCGGGTCGGCGTCCAGCACCAGCAGGCGCTCCACCGCGCCGGCGCGCAGCGCCTCCAGCAATTCCTCCGCCGGTCGGGCCGTGGCCAGGGGCGGCGCGATCCAGCGCATCGCGCCGCCGCCCAGGTGGTGGCCCAGCGCGTGGGCGATGGCGTGCACCGCCGGCGGCGCCCCGCGCCCGGCCAGCACCGCCACCGGCCCGGCCCCGCGCAGCGCCGCCGCCACCGCCTCCGCCGCCGGGTGCGCGGCCTCCATGGCCAGGCCGGGCAGGCCCAGCCGGGCGGCGACAGTGCGCGCCAGCGCCTCAGCCTCGGCGGGCGGGATGGCCAGGCGCAGGGCGGCGCGGGCGCCGGTCAGGCTGGGCGTCGCTTCCGCCACCACCAGCCGCGGCCGCGCTTCCGCCCAGGCGCGGGCCAGCGCCAGCTGCGCCGGGCCGGGCCCCAGCGGGTCCGCTCCCAGGCACAGCACCGCCCCGGCGCGCCGCAGGTCGGGCAGCGCTTCCGCCGGCTGGCCGAAGGCGGCCAGGGCGCCCGCCGCCGCCGCCGGGTCGGCCATGGGGTCGTGCACGTGCCAGGCGGCGCCGGGAAAGGCGGCCAGCGCCTCGGCCAGCAGGCGCTCCTGCGTGGGCGAGGCGACGGGGCCGGTGAGGATGCGCAGCCCCGGGCCGCGCAGGGCGGCGAAGGCGTCCTCCGGCGCGGCGGGGCGGCCCAGCCGCAGCGCCCGGCGCGACCGCGCGGGGTCATGCAGGGACAGCGGCGCGGATTCCAGGAACACGTCGCTGGCGCCCAGGCTGGCCGGGTGGCGCGGGTTGCCCTCCACCTTGATGGGGTGGCCGTCGCGGGTGCGGACCAGCACCCCGCGCGCCAGCCCGTCGAGGTCCAGGATGGTGGCCCAGCTGGCATCGGCGAAGGCGGTGCCGCGGCCGCGCCCGTGCAGCGGCTGGCCGAACTCGTCCGGCCCGTCGCAGCCGGCCAGGGCCGCGAGCACCCAGGGGGCGGCGAAGGCGTCGCGCCGGGTGGGGCCGCCGCTCACTTGTGGCACACCGTGCAGTTGGCCAGGGCGGGCAGGGTGGCGCCGCCGTGCTGCTGCGCCAGCCGGCCCAGCCCCACCGGCTGGGCGCCGCGCGCCGCCGGGTCGCGGTGGCAGTCCAGGCACCAGCCCATGTGCAGCGGCTCGGCCCGCACCGTGCGCGGCATCTCCTCCACCGCGCCGTGGCAGGCGGTGCAGCCCACCCCGGCGGCGGCGTGGGCGCCGTGGTGGAAGCGCACGTGCTCCGGCAGCCGGTGCACGGAGGACCAGGTGGTGCTGCCCCCGCCCTGCAGCGCCGCGCGCACCGGCGCGAACTGGGCGGACACGTTCCACACCTGCTGGTGGCAGCCCAGGCACAGCTCGCCCGGCGGCATCCCCGCCCCGGCGGCGCGCGCGGCGCCGGCGTGGCAGAAGCCGCAATCCAGCCCCAGCCCGCCGGCATGGATGGCGTGGCTGAACGGGATGGGCTGGGGCGCGGCCTCGCCCACCCGCCAGGTTGAGCCGGAGCGCGCCATGGCGAAGGCGGTGGCGGCCAGCAGGGCGGCCAGCAGCGCCCCCACCACCATCGCCCGGCGCAGCCGCGCATCGGCGCGCGGCGAGAACAGGGGCCGCCCGGATTCCTCAGGCATGGGCCAGGCGGCCGGCGCCGGCGAAGACCTCGAACCCGTCCTCCCGCGCCACCGCCACCAGGGTCAGCCCCGCGGCCTCGGCGGTGCGCACCGCCAGGGCGGTGGGGGCGGACACGGCGACGATGCCCGCCGCGCCGATGCGCGCGGCCTTCTGCACCATCTCCACCGAGACGCGGCTGGACAGCGCCACCAGCCCGCCCGCCCCGCCCGCCCCGCCGGCCCGCGCCAGGGCGCCGGCCAGCTTGTCCAGCGCGTTGTGGCGGCCGACATCCTCGCGCAGGGCGACGCAGCCCTCGCCGGGGCGCCACAAGGCGGCGGCGTGGGCGGCGCGGGTGGCCGCGCCCAGCTCCTGCCGGGCGCCCATGGCGGCCATGGCGGCGGCCACGTCCGCGGCGCGGAAGCGGCCGCCGGGGGGCACGCGCGGCGGCGGGCGCACCGCCTCGGCCAGGCTGGCCACGCCGCACAGGCCGCAGCCGCTGCCCCCGGCCATGGCGCGCCGCCGCGCCTCCGGCGCGCCGTGCCGGCCCTGGCCGAGCCACACCCGCGCCACCAGCCCGTCGCGGCGGGACAGCACCTCCACCCCGCCGATGTCGGCCGCGGTGCGGGCGATGCCCTCCGTCAGGGTGAAGCCCACCGCCAGGTCCTCGATGTCGGCGGGGGTGGCCATCAGCACGGCGTGCACCCGTCCGGCATAGGCGATGGCCACCGGCACCTCCTCCGCCGCCAGGCGTTCGCCGCCCGCGGCGGGGCCGCCGCCGCGCACCGCCAGCCGCGCGACGGGGATGGCGGGGGCGAAGCGCACCTCAGCCGATCCGCGGCTGCGCGAGGCGCGAGGGCGCGACGCGCACCGGCACCGCCTTGTAGGCCGGGGTGTGGGCGCGCACGTCATGGTGGCCCAGCGGCACCAGGGGGTTGGCCTCGGGGAAGTAGGCGCCGCAGCAGCCGCGCGGGATGTCGTAGGGCACGGCGCGGAAGCCCTCCACCCGGCGGGCGTGGCCGTCCTCGATGGCGGTCTCGATGTCCACCGCCGCGTCGGCCTCCAGGCCCAGCGCGGCCATGTCCTCCGGGTGCATGAACAGCACCAGCCGCGTGCCGCGCACCCCGCGGAAGCGGTCGTGGTAGCCGTAAACGGTGGTGTTGAACTGGTCGTTGGAGCGGAAGGTGGTGAGCTGCAGGATGCCCGGCTGGTCCTGCGTGCCGGGCGCGCCGGCGAACAGGCGGGTGGGCAGCAGGAAGTTGGCCTTGCCGCTGCGCGTGGCCCAGCGGCGCTCCCGCGCGCCGAGCGGGCGGGGGAAGCCGCCGGGCTGGCCGATGCGCTCGTTGAAGCGCTCGAAGGTGGCGGGCCAGGTGGCCTCGATGCTGTCGCGCACCGTGGCGTAGTCCGCCACCCAGCCCTCCCACGGCACGCGCGGGTTGGGCGGCAGCGTGGCGCGGGCGATGCCGGCGATGATGGCGGGCTCGGACAGCAGGTGGAGCGAGGCCGGCTTCACCTGCCCGCGCGACAGGTGGAACTGCGCCACGCTGCTTTCCATGGACACGGCCTGCGGGCCGCTCGCCTGCTCGTCCACCTCGATGCGGCCCAGGCAGGGCAGCAGGTAGGCCACCTCCCCGTGCACGACGTGCGAGCGGTTGAGCTTGGTGGCCACCGCCACCGTCAGGCGCTGGCGGCGCCAAGCGGCCTCGATGCGCTCCTGGTCGGGGGCGGCGCGCAGCATGTTGCCGCCCAGCGCCACGAAGCCGCGCACCTTGCCCGCCACCATCGCCTCCAGCGCGGTGACGGTGGTGTAGCCCTCGTGGCGCGGCGCGCGGAAGGCGTACATCTCCTCCAGCCGGTCCAGCGGCGCCAGCTCGGGCTTCTCCGTGATGCCCACGGTGCGCTGGCCCTGCACGTTGGAATGGCCGCGCACCGGGCAGATGCCGGCGCCGGGCTTGCCGATGTTGCCGCGCAGCAGCAGCAGGTTGGCCAGCATCTGCACCGTCTCGACGCCGCCGACGTGCTGGGTCAGCCCCATGCCGTACAGCGCCATGCACGCCTCGGCCTGCGCGTAGCGGCGGGCCAGCGCCTCCATCTCGCCGCGGCCGAGGCCCGAGACGCGCTCCAGCTCCGCCCATTCCGCCGCGCGGCAATGGGCGGCGAACTCCTCGAAGCCGCTGGTGTGGGCGCGGATGAAGTCGTGGTCCAGCACGCGGGCGGACCCCGCCCGCGCCGCCGCCGCCTTGACGGAGAAGCCGGCGTCGTCCTCCGCCGCGCCTTCCAGCGCCGCGCGGTCCATCGGCGCGCCGCCGGCGGCGTCGTCCATCGCCACCAGCGCCTTGCACACGCCGGTCAGCAGCGCGAGGTCGCCGCCCACGCGCACCTGCAGGATGGCCTCGGAGATTTCCGTCTCCTCGCCCGTCAGCATCTCCTTGGGGGATTGCGGGTTGGTGAAGCGCTCCAGCCCGCGCTCGCGCAGCGGGTTGACGCTGATGATGCCCGCCCCGCGCTTCCGCGCCGCCTGGAACTGGTGGAGCATCCGCGGCGCGTTGGTGGCGATGTTGTGGCCGAGGTAGAGGATGAGGTCCGTCTGCTCGAAGTCCTGCAGCGTCACCGTGCCCACCGCCACGCCGATGCTTTCCGGCAGCGCGACCGAGGTCCCCTCGTGGCACATGTTGGAGCTGTCGGGGAGGTTGTTGGTGCCGTACAGCCGCGCCAGCAGCTGGAACATGTAGCACGCCTCCAGGCTGGCGCGGCCGGAGGTGTAGAACACCACCGAATCCGGCTCGCCCGCCATCGCTTGCAGCTCCCGCCCGATTTCGGCGAAGGCGCTTTCCCACGCGACGGGAAGGTAGCGGTCGGTGCCCGGGTCCCAGCGCAGGGGCGCCGTCAGGCGGCCGGCCTCCTCCAGCGCGTGGTCCGACCAGCCTTCCAGCTCGGTCATCGTGTGCTTGCCGAAGAAGTCGGGGTCCACGCGCTTGCGCGTCGTCTCCCACGCGGTCGCCTTGGCGCCGTTCTCGCAGTACTCGAAGGTCAGCGGCTCGGCCGGCTTGGCCCAGGAGCAGCTGACGCACATGAAGCCGTCGGGCTTGTTCTGCTTCTGCAGGGTCAGCGCGCGGGCCGGGATCTCCTCGCGCAGCAGGATCTCGCCCACCGAGCGCAGCGAGCCGTAGCCGCCGGCCGGGCCGTCATATTCCTCGATCTCTGGCTTCGCTTCGGGTCCGGACATCGGGTTGGCGCCCTCCCGAGCGACGTTGCTCGCACGGCAACGCCCCCTGGCCGGATGGGTTGCGGACGGCAACCCGCCGCGCTGGCCGCGCGTTCGCGGGGAAACGCCATCCCGGGAAGCCGAATCATGTCCTTGCTCCGCCGCCGCGCCCTGCTCGCGCTGCCGCTCGCTTGGCCCGCCACGGCCATGGCCGCCTGGGCCGACGCCGCCGCCGTGCTGGTGTTCCCCGGCGCCGCGCCGGGCACCGTGCCCGGCCAGCACGCCGAGGGCGAGGGCCACGCCGCCGGGCGCCCGCTGGGCCGCTTCGCCATCGCCGCCCCGCCGCTGGCGCTGCCCGGCACCCCCTTCGCCGTCGTGCTGCCCGAGGCGGCGCAGCTGCGCCGGCTGCTGCACGCCGGCCGGTGCGAGCTGGCCGCCCCCGCCCGCGCGGTGACGCTGGAAGGCCAGCGGCCGCTGGCGCTGGACGGCGCCTGGCTGCTGCGGCTGGACGCCGGCGCCCGGCCGGCGGGCGCGGCGGCCTGAGCGGCGCAACCGCCCCGCCGCCCGCCACGTTCGCCCGCCATCCTCCACCTCAGCAAGGGAGCCCCGCCATGCCCTGCCTGACCCGCCGCCGCCTCGCCGCGCTGATGCCCGCCATGCTGGGCGCCGCCGCCCTCGCCGCCCCCGGGGAGGCCGCCGCCGCCTCCCGCGCCGAGATCGACGCGGAGGTCGCGGTCGCGCTGCAGCGCCTGCGCGGCATGGACAACGCCGCGCCGCTGTTCCGGCAGGCGCGCTCCATCCTGGTGTTCCCGCGCATCATCCAGGGCGGCTTCATCGTCGGCGGCCAGTATGGCGAGGGCGCGGCCATCCAGGGTGGGCGCACCGTGGGCTACTACTCCATCGCCGGTGCCTCCTTCGGCCTGCTGGCCGGCGCGCAGAGCAGCGGGCTGGCGATGTTCTTCATGACGGACGACGCCATGCAGGCGCTGATGGCGGCCGAGGGCTGGGAGATCGGCACCGGCCCCTCCGTGGTGGTGCTGGACCGCGGCGTGCAGGCCAACGTGACGGCGACCACTCTGGCCGAGCCGGTCTACGCCATCACCTTCAACCAGCAGGGGCTGATGGCCGCGCTGGCGCTGAACGGCACCAAGATCAGCCGCATCCAGCCGGACTGAGGTCAGAAGCGCCAGCCGGCCAGCACGAACACCAGCAGCATGGCGGCCAGCCCCGCCGCGCCCTGGGCCACGTAGCGGCCCAGCGGCGTGCGCGGCGGCCGCGCGGCGCGCGGCGGGGCGAGGGCGTGGCGGCGCAGCGGCGGCCGTTCCGGGCGCGGCCAGCCGGCGCCCGGGCTGAAGGCCAGCGCCAGCGGCGGCGCGGCGGGCAGCGCGGCGCGCCAGCACGCGGCCGCGGCGCGGCGCAGGGCGGAAGCGGCGGCTCGGCGGGGGCTCATGCCGTGGGAACGTGCGCGCGCCATGCAGGTTGGCCCCGGCTCAGCGCAGCCGCGGCGCCACCCAGCGGCGGAAGCCCGGGCGATCGCCCAGCCGGGCGTACCAGGCTTCCAGCCGGGCGAAGCGCGGCATGCCGTCCACCCGCACCTCCTCGCCGAACCAGCGGCGGGCGAAGCAGCCCAGCACGAGGTCGGCCAGGGTGAAGGCGTCGCCGTCCAGGAAGGGGCGGCCATCCGCCAGCCGGGCGTCCAGGATGGCCCAGCAGGCGGCGCTGCCCTCCATCGCCGCGCGCACCGCCGCCATGTCGCGCCCGGCCTCGGGGGTGCGGACCATGCCCCAGAACAGGCCGCGCTCGGCGGGGGACAGGGTGGAAAGCTGCCAGTCCAGCCAGCGCTCGACGGAGGCGCGGGGGCCGGGCTGCGTGGGGTAGAGGCCGCGCGCGTCGCCGCCATGCAGCAGGCAGAGGTAGCGGCAGATGGCGTTGCTTTCCCACAGCTCCACTTCGCCCCCTTCCTCCGATGAATGGCGCAGGCTGGGGATGCGGCCATTGGGGTTCAGCGCGCGGTATTCGGGGGTGTCCACCACGCCGAACTCCATGCCGGCATCCAGGCGCTCATAGGCGGTGCCCAGCTCCTCGGCGCACCACAGCGCCTTGATGACGTTGATGCTGTTGGCGCGGCCGTAGAGGTTGATGGTCATGGCGTTCCCCGCTTCTCGAAGCGCCAGGGTGCCGCGCTGTCCTCGTTGGCGTCCAGCCGCAGCCGGTGCTCCAGCGGCGGGAAGGCGCGGGAGCGGCAGTCGGGCCGCTCGCACAGCCGGCAGCTCAGCCCGATGCCCACCCGGCGCGACAGGTCCAGCCCGTCGCCATAGACCACCTCATCGGCGCGGCCGACGTCGCAGCCCATGGCCACCACCTGCATCGGCGCCGGCTCGCCCCAGCGCGGGGAGGGGCCGTGGGTGGCGCGGGCGAAGCACAGGAAGGCGGCGCCGTCCTCCAGCTCCGCCACCTGCACGCGCACCTGCCCCGGCGTGCTGAAGGCGTGGTGGACCATCCATTTCGGGCAGTTGCCGCCGAAGCGCGCGAAGGGGAAGCCGGCGGCGGAGAAGCGCTTGGTGACGTTGCCCGCCGGGTCCAGCCGCAGGAAGAAGAAGGGCACGCCGCGCGCGCCTTCGCGCTGCAGGGTCGCCATGCGGTGCGCCGCCTGCTCGTAGGAGGTGCCGAAGCGCGCCGCCAGCGCCTCCACGTCGTGCCGCAGCGCGCGGGCGGCCGCCAGGAAGGGGGCATAGGGCATCAGCAGCGCCGCGGCGGCGTAGTTCAGCAGGCCGATGCGGATCAGCGCCGCCGCCTCCGGCGTGGTGGGCGCGTGGCCGGCCAGCGCCTCCTCCATCGCCTCGCGCCCTTCCAGCAGCAGCAGCTGGAAGGCCAGGCGGAAGCCGCGCCCCTCGCGCGGCAGGCTCTCGCTCAGCCACAGGCGGCGGGTGGCGGGGTCGAAGCGGCGGTCGGCCTCGGGCATCGGCACCACCTCCACGCTGACGCCGTGGGTGGTGCGCAGGCGCTGGGCGATGGCGTGGTTCATCTCGGCCGGCGCGGCGCCCATCAGCGCGCCCAGCGCCTCGGCGAAGGATTCCAGGGCGGGGAAGTGGTTCTGCCGCTCATGGAAGAAGTCGCGCGCCTCCTCGTTGGGCAGCAGCAGGCGGCGGCCGGAGGGCAGGGCGATGCCGCTGGCGTCCTCCCGCGCCACCCGCCAGGCGCGGTACAGCGCCAGCACCCCGCGCGCGGCGTTGGGCGCGGCGCCGGCCATCGCGCGCAGCTCCTCCTCCGGCAGGGCGTCCAGGCCCAGCACCGGGTCGCTCAGCACCTCGCGCAGCCCGGCCTCCAATTGCCGTTCCGCCTGCCCGGACAGCGCGGCGAGGTCCACCGCCAGCGCCTCCGTCAGCTTGATGAGGACGGCCGCCGTCACCGCGCGCTGGTCGTGCTCGATCAGGTTCAGGTAGCTCGCGGAGATGCCCAGCCGGGCGGCGAGGCCCTGCTGGGTCAGGCCGCGCTCGGTGCGCAGGCGGCGCAGGGTGCGCCCGATCAGCGGCTTGGACATGCGGCCCCCGGATTTACAGGCTTTACGGATTTGCAGTGCAGCACGTCGCGGGATTGACCATGTTGCGGCGCACACCGGCAGTTTAGGGGCGACATCCCGCGTTGCAATGTCAATTCTTCACCATGCCGATGACGAGCAGCGGCAGCGATTTGGAGACTGGACCATGCGACGCCTTCCCGAGATCACCTTCGCCCCCGATGGCGGTTCCGCCGGCGGCCCGGGCTACGACCCCGCCCGCTTCGAGGGCATCCGCCGCGACTACACCCCGGCCGACGTCGCGCGCCTGTCCGGCTCCTTCCGCGTCCAGCACACCCTGGCCGAGAACGGCGCGCGGCGCCTGTGGAACCTGCTGAAGACCGAGCCGCAGGTGACGACGCTGGGCGCGCTGACCGGCATGCAGGCGCTGCAGCAGGTGAAGGCCGGGCTGAAGGCCATCTACCTGTCCGGCTGGCAGGTGGCGGCGGACGCGAACTCGGCCGGCACCATGTACCCCGACCAGTCGCTGTACCCGGTGGACAGCGTGCCCAAGGTGATCGAGCGCATCAACAACGCGCTGCGCCGCGCCGACCAGATCGCCACGCTGGAGCGCCATGACGGCACCGGCGACGACCGCACCCACTACATGGCCCCCATCGTGGCGGACGCCGAGGCCGGCTTCGGCGGCGCGCTGAACGCCTACGAGCTGATGCGCGCGATGATCGCCGCCGGCGCCGCGGGCGTGCACTACGAGGACCAGCTGGCGAGCGAGAAGAAGTGCGGCCACCTGGGCGGCAAGGTGCTGGTGCCGATCTCCCAGCACATCCGCACGCTCAACGCCGCGCGCCTGGCCGCCGACGTGGAGGGCACCTCCACCGTGCTGCTGTGCCGCACCGACGCCGAGAGCGCGCAGCTGCTGACCTCCGACGTGGACGAGCGCGACCATCCCTTCATCTCCGGCGAGCGCACGCCGGAGGGCTTCCACCGCATCACCAAGGGCAAGGGCAAGGAATACGCCATCGCGCGCTCGCTGGCCTACGCGCCCTACGCCGACCTGCTGTGGTGGGAGACGAGCGACCCCGACCTGCAGGACGCGCGCGACTTCGCCGAGGCCATCCACCGCGAGTTCCCCGGCAAGATGCTGGCCTACAACTGCAGCCCCTCCTTCAACTGGCAGCGCAAGATGGGCGCCGACGCCGCGGCGAAGTTCCAGCGCGAGCTGGGCGCCATGGGCTACAAGTTCCAGTTCGTGACGCTGGCCGGCTTCCACAGCCTGAACCTGTCCATGTTCAAGCTGGCCCGCGGCTACGCCGAGCGCGGCATGGGCGCCTACAGCGAGCTGCAGCAGGCCGAGTTCGCGGCCGAGGCCGAGGGCTTCACCGCCGTGCGCCACCAGCGCGAGGTGGGCGTGGGCTACTTCGACGCCGTGGCCACCGCGGCGAGCGGCGGCCGCTCCTCCACCACCGCCATGAAGGACTCCACGGAGACGGCGCAGTTCCACCACGCCTGACCCGTGTTCCCCGGGGGCGGCGCCGGGCCGCCCCCGACCCCCATCAGACGCAAAAGGAGACGCCCCGATGAACCACGACGACCACGATGACGGCCTGGTGCATTCCCACAACTGGGGCCAGCCGCCCGCCCAGCCCTCCCGCGCGCAGGTGGCGGCGGCGATGAACGCCCACCCCGCCCAGGCGGAGCACGACGAGGGGCTGGACCACGGCCATGGCTGGGCCTGCGGCGAGCGCGGCCAGCCCGGCCACCGCTGAACCGCCGCGCGAAACGAGGCAGGGGAGGCCCCGTCGCCGGGGCCGCCCCTGCCGTGTCATGCCGCCGGGGCGGCGCGCCTCACTCGCCCGGGCGGGCCGCGGCGCCGTGCGCCGCGTGGCCGCGGGTCTTGTAGAGGCTGAACACGATGCCCCCCGCGATCAGCGCCAGGGTGACGCCCAGCGAGATGGCCGGGTCCAGCTTGCCCACGATCTGGTTCCAGAAGATCTTGGCGCCGATGAACACCAGCACCAGGGCCAGGGCGTACTTCAGGTACTCGAAGCGGTGCACCATGGCGGCCAGCGCGAAGTAGAGCGCGCGCAGGCCCAGGATGGCCATGATGTTGGCGGTGTAGACGATGAAGGTGTCGGTGGTGATGGCGAAGATCGCCGGCACGCTGTCCACCGCGAAGATCAGGTCGGCGATGTTGATCACCACCAGCGCCAGGAACAGCGGCGTGGCGGTCAGCGCCAGCTTGCCCGTGCGGCTGTCGGGCAGGCGGACGAAGAACCTCTGGTCGTGCAGCGTGTCCGACACCCGCATGTGCTTCTTCATGAAGCGCACCACGGGGTTCTTGGAGATGTCGGTCTCGCCCTCGGGCACCACCAGCATCTTGATGCCGGTGGCGATCAGGAAGGCGCCGAAGATGTAGAGGATCCAGGAGTACTCCTGCACCAGCGCCGCGCCGACGCCGATCATGACGCCGCGCAGCACGATGACGGCGATGATGCCCCACACCAGCGCGCGGTACTGGTACTTCCGCGGGATGGCGAAGTAGCCGAAGATCAGGCTGATCACGAAGACGTTGTCGATGGACAAGGCCTTCTCGATGAAGAAGCCGGTGAAGTAGGTGATGCCGGCGTGGGTGCCGTCGCTGGTGGTGATGTGGCCGGCATCGTAGGCCCACCAGATGGCGCCGCCGTAGAGCATGGCGAAGCCGATGTAGAAGGCCGAAAGCCACAGGGATTCGCCGATCCCCATCTCCTTGTCGGTCTTGTTCAGCACGCCGAGGTCGAAGGCGAGCAGCGCGACCACGATGGCCAGGAAGCCGCCCCACATCCAGAGCGGCTTGCCGACCCATTCGAGCGCCAGGAACTCCATGGAAGAATCATCCCCTTTTGGCGCACGGACGCGGGATCTCCCGTGCCGCGCGGTGTGGCAGAGAGATCCGACATCGCGCGACGGGCGGCCACGCCACCCGCCGGCGCCAGAGGGGCCCGGATCGAAGGCGGCATATGGAGCATTGCATTCACGCAATCAAGTGGAAATCTGAACCCTGGCTGAACCATTTTCCCCGTTGCGCCGGCAACGGGGGTTTCCCACATCCGGGCGGAACGGACCCTGCGTTTGCGCCCGGCGCGCCGCCGCATTAGGGTCCGGCCAACACCTCCTCACGGGATCGGGGCGCGACGATGGGTTCCTTCAGCATCTGGCATTGGTTGGTCGTCCTGCTGGTCGTCCTGCTGCTCTTCGGCGGCGGCAAGATCAGCGGGCTGATGGGCGACCTGGCCAAGGGCATCAAGTCCTTCAAGCAGAACATCAAGGAGGACGAGAAGGACGCCGCCATGACGGCCGAGGCCGCGCCGCCCGCCGCCGGCACCCTGCCGCCCGCCGCGGCCAGCACCGCCCAGCCGGCCGCGACCGCCACCACCACGGCCGGCACCACCACGCCGGGCCGCCCGGCCGCCTGAGGCCGATGGCCCCGCCGCTGCCCGCGGCGGCGGTGGAGGCCATCCGCGCCGCCGGCCGCCGCCTGGACGCGCGCGGCTGGGTCCCGGCCACCGCCGGCAACATCTCCGTCAGGCTGGGCGAGGGGCGCGTGGCCATCACGCGCTCCGGCTTCCACAAGGGCTTCATCCCCGAGGACGGGGTGATGGCGGTGGACCTGCGCGGCGCCCCGGAGGACCCGGCCCTGCGCCCCTCGGCCGAGACCGGGCTGCATTGCGGCATCTACCGCCGCTTCGCCGCGGCGGGCGCGGTGCTGCACGGCCATTCGGTGCCGGTCACCGTGCTGTCGCGCCTGGCGGGCGAGGCCGTCACCCTGGCCGGGTACGAGCTGCTGAAGGCCTTCCCCGGCCTGGCGACGCATGAATCCGCCATCCGCCTGCCGGTGCTGGACAACGACCAGGACATCGCGCGCCTGCAGTCCCGCGTGGAGGCATGCTGGGATGCCGGGGGCGCATCGGTTCCCGGCTACCTGCTGCGCGGCCACGGCGTATATGTGTGGGGCCGCGACATGCCCGAGGCGCTGCTGCGCCTGGAGGCGCTGGAATTCATGCTCGACTGCGAGCTTCAGCAACGGAGATTGCGATGAGCCGACTGACCGTGTGGGACGCCGCCACCAAGGCCGAGGTGCTGAACACCCAGGACCCGGCGGAGATCGCCGCCACCCTGGCCGGCATCGGCGTGCGCTTCGAGCGCTGGCCGGTGGCCGACATCCCCGCCCGCGCCGCGCCCGAGGCGGTGCTGGAGGCCTACAAGCCCCGCCTGGACGCCTTCCTGGCCGAGACCGCGGCCGGCACGGCCGACGTCATCCAGCTCACTCCCGACCACCCGATGAAGGGCGCCCTGCGGGACAAGTTCCTGAAGGAGCACACCCACACGGAGGACGAGGTGCGCTTCTTCCACTCGGGCGCCGGCAACTTCGTGCTGCACGTGGGCGGCAAGGTGTATGACGCGCATTGCACCACCGGCGACCTGATCTCGGTGCCCGCCAACGTGACGCACTGGTTCGACAGCGGCGACGCGCCGGACTTCACCGTGCTGCGCGTGTTCACCGACACCTCGGGCTGGACGCCGCACTACACCGGCACCGACATGGCGGAGCGCTTCCCGGTCGTCGTGGGCTGATGCCGGCGCGCATCCTCACCGACATCGAGGGCACCACCACCGCCATCGCCTTCGTCCACCGCACGCTGTTCCCCTTCGCGGAACGGGAGCTGGACGGCTTCCTGCGCGCCCACGCGGCGGAGCCCGAGGTGGCGGCGGCGCTGCGCGAGGTGCCGGGCGATGACAAGGCCGCGCAGCTGCGCGCCTGGATGGCCGCCGACGTGAAGGCGACGCCGCTGAAGGCCATCCAGGGCCTGATCTGGCGCCAGGGCTACGCCGAGGGCGCCTTGCGCGGCCACCTGTGGCCCGACGTGGCGCCGGCCCTGCGCGCCTGGCACGCCGCCGGGGTGCCGCTCGCGGTGTATTCCTCCGGCTCGGAGGAGGCGCAGCGGCTGCTGTTCCGCCATTCGGAGGCGGGGAACCTGGAAGGGCTGTTCGCGGGCTTTTTCGACACGCGCATGGGCGCCAAGCGCGAGGCCGCCGCCTACGCCCGCATCGCCGCCGCCTGGGGCGCCGCCCCGGCCGATGTGCTGTTCCTGAGCGACGTGGCGGAGGAGCTGGACGCGGCGCGCGAGGCCGGCATGGCGACCTGCCAGCTGGTGCGGCCGGAGGACGGCACCGCGGCCAGCGGCCGCCACCCCGTCGCCCGGGACTTCACCGAGGTTCCTTTCGCGCCCGCGAAGGGCTAAGCAACCGCCGCCCGCAGCGGAGGCCGCCGACCACATGCTGACGACCTACACCGTGACGGGCGGCGCCCTGTCCGTGCGCGAGGGCGAGCGCGACCCCGCCGCCCTGCGCGAAGCCGTCTGGCTGGACCTGCTGATGCCCAGCCCGGAGGAGGAGCGCGCCGTGCAGGCCGCGCTGGGCCTGGAGATCCCCACGCGGGAGGAGATGCAGGAGATCGAGAGCTCCTCGCGCCTGTACCGCGAGGGCGACGCGCTGGTGACCACGGCGAACTTCCTCTACGGCGCCGATTCCGGCGAGATGGGCTCCACGCCGATCTCCTTCGTGCTGACGCAGCACAACCTGGTGACGGTGCGCTACGCCACGCCCAAGGCCTTCCCGGTCTTCGCCGCGCGCTGCCAGCGCGCCCCCGCCCTGCTGGCGGCGCCCGACGCCACCATGTTCCACATCATCGAGCAGATCGTGGACCGGCTGGCCGACATCCTGGAGAAGGTGGGCGCCGACATGGACCGCGCCTCGCAGGGGGCGTTCCGCACCGCCCGCGGCCGCCGCGCCGTGACCCTGCGCGAGCGCGACCTGAAGGAGGCGCTGCTGACGCTGGGCCAGGTGGGGGAGGTGACGACGCGCGCCTCCGAGACGCTGCTGGGCCTGTCGCGCATCCTCACCTTCCTCACGGCGGAGAAGGCGGTGGCGATCCGCAAGGAGAACCAGGGCGCCATCAAGACCATCGTGCGCGACGTGCGCTCCCTGGTGGACCACGCGAACTTCCTGAACAGCAAGGCGACCTTCCTGCTGGACGCCGTGCTGGGCATGATCAACGTCGAGCAGAACGCCATCATCAAGACCTTCACGGTGGTGAGCGTGGCGCTGATGCCGCCCACGCTGATCGCCTCCATCTACGGCATGAACTTCGCGCACATGCCCGAGCTGTCCTGGCCCGTCGGCTACCCGCTGGCGCTGGGGCTGATGGTGCTGACCGCCGTGGGGCCGGTCTGGTACTTCAAGCGGCGGGGCTGGCTGTAGCGTCCTGCACGATGCGCCCGTCCTCCATCGCCACCACGCGGTCGGCGATGTCGAGGATGCGGGGGTCGTGCGTCACCAGCAGGATGGGCGTGCCCTCCTTCCTGGCGAGGTCGCGCATCAGGTGCACCACCTCCTGGCCGCTGCGCTTGTCCAGCGCCGCCGTCGGCTCGTCGGCCAGCACCAGGCCGGGGCGGCCCACCAGGGCGCGCGCCACCGCCACGCGCTGGCGCTGCCCGCCCGAGAGCTTGGCCGGCACCTTGTCCAGGTGGTCGGCCAGGCCCACGGCGCCCAGCATGGCGGCGGCGCGCTCCATCCGCGCGCGCTCGTCCAGGCTGCCGTCCAGCTCCAGCGCCAGGGCGACGTTCTGCCGCGCCGTCAGGAAGCCCAGCAGGTTGTGGTTCTGGAAGATGAAGCCGATGCGCCGGCGCAGCCGCACCCGCGCCGCCTCCTCCGCCCCGCGCAGCTCCTGGCCGAGCACGCGGGCGCTGCCGTCCTGCATGGCGCGCAGCGCGCCGATCAGCGTCAGCAGCGTGGTCTTGCCCGAGCCGGAGGGGCCGGTGAGGATCACGATCTCCCCCGCGCCGATGGACAGGTCCACCTGCCGCAGCACCTCCCGCCGCAGCTCCCCCTCGCCATAGGCGAAGGTGATGCCGCGCAGTTCCACGGGGTTCATCGCCGCGCGCCTTCCGGTCGCGCCGCAGTGGGCAGGACGCCCGAGGAGCGGCCCGCCAGCGCCGAGGCACCCGCGGGTCGCGCCAAGGCTTCGCCTTGGTGCGGGGAAGGCCACCCAGGACGAAGCCCCGGCCCGGCATGCGCGAAGCGGCATGGCCGCAGGCGGTCCGGCGACAAGGCGCTGGCGGACGGTGCGCCTGCCATCGGGGCCCCCATGGCGGTTTTGCGCAGCAAAACTGGCATGGGGCTAGAACATGTCCGCCGGGTTGGCGTCGCGCAGCTTGCGCATCGCCAGCAGCCCGGCGGCGACGCACATGCCGAAGATGAGCGCCAGCACGCCCAGCGCGCGCTCGGGGTACATCTCCAGCGGCAGGAAGGTGGCGCCGGCCACGAAGTCGTACAGCACCCAGGACAGGGCGAAGCCCGGCACGAAGCCCACCAGCGCCAGGATGACGGCCGCGCCCACCACCACCCGCGCCAGGTGGCCGTTGGAATAGCCCATGGCCTTCATGGTGGCGTACTCGCCCAGATGGCCGGCGATGTCGGCGAACAGGATCTGGTAGACGATGACCATGCCGACCACGAGGCCCATGACGGAGCCGAACACGAAGATGAAGCCGATGGGCGTGCTGTCCTCCCAATAGGCGCGCTCCTTCGCCACCAGTTCCGGGTGGGTCAGCACCAGCACGTCGCCGGGCAGCAGGGCGCGCAGCCGCGCCTGGGCGGCCAGCACGTCCTCGCCCGCGCGCAGCTTCAGCGCGACGAGGTCGGTGTTGGAGGCGGCGCGCGGCACCAGCCGGCGGAAGTTCACCTCGCTCATCACCGCGTTGCCGTCGGCGCCGAAGGAGGGGCCGATCTCCACCAGCCCGACCAGCTGCATCTGCCGGTGGCCGATCTGCACCTCGAAGGGGCCGTCACGCTCGAACAGCGCCGGCAGCGGGCCGAATTCGGGGCGCGAGCGGCGGTCGAAGGCGAAGGTGTCCGGGCGCGTCAGGTCGGCCGCCGCCGCGGCCAGCCCGGGGAAGGCCACCGCGCCCCCCGCGGCGTCGAGGCCGATGAGCTGCACGGCGCGGCGCGAGCCGCCCTCGGGGTTCCGCAGCGTCTGCTGGGCCAGGTAGACCGGCACGGCGCGTTCCACCGCCGGGTCGGCCAGGGTCTGCCAGGCGCGGGCGCGCGGCAGCGGCTCCGGCCGGAAGCTCGCCTGGGTCATCGGGTGCATCAGGAACAGGTCGGCGCGCATGCCGGCCAGCAGGTTGGTGGCGCTGTCGAACAGCGCGCCGCGGAAGCCCAGCTGCATGAACACCAGCACGGCGGCGAACATCACGCCCGCGATGGCGGTGAGGAGCTTGGCGCGGTCGGCGCGCAGCTGCCGCGCGGCCAGGCGCAGCGGCAGCCACAGCGCCGCCAGCGGGCCGGGGCCGCGCGGCGGCGCCGCCGCGGGGGCGGGCGCGGCGCCGGACAGCTCCGGCGCCCAGGGCAGCAGGCGCGGCGGCGAGATCTCGTTCATCGCGCCGCCGCCACGCGGGGCGCGCCCTCGGCCGGGACGTGCACCTGCACCTGCATGCCCGAGCGCCGGCGCAGCAGCGCCACCCCTTCCTCGCCCAGGGTCAGGCGCACCTCCACCGTGCGGGCGTCCACCGCCGCCACCGGGTCGCTGCCGGCCTGGGTGGTGCGGCGCACCGTCCAGCCCAGCTCGCGCACCGTGGCGGGCAGGCGGGCGGCCTCTCCGGGCACGATGACCTCGGCGCGCTGGCCGGGGCGCAGGCGGGGCAGGTCGGTCTCGAAGACGTCGGCCACCACGTCCAGGCGCGACAGGTCCGCCATCTCCAGCAGGCCGTCGCCGCCCACCTGGTCGCCGGGGCGGGCGAAGATGCGCAGCACCGTGCCGTCCACCGGGGCGCGCACGCGGGCCAGGGCGGCGTCGGCGCGGGCCTTGTCCAGCGCGGCCTGCATCTGCGCCACCCGGGCCTCGGCCAGGGCCACGTCCTCCGGGCGCGGGGTGGACAGGGTGGCGAGGTCGGCCTCGGCCTGGGCGCGCTGGCTGGCCAGCTGCAGGGCCAGGTAGCGGTTGCGCTCGGCCACGGCGGCGCTGCCGGCGCCGGTGGGCACCAGGGCGTCGGTGCGGGCGGCGTCGCGGCGGGCGATCTCCTCCTGCGCGGCCAGGGCGGCGATGCGGGCGCGCTGGGCCTGCACCTCGGTGGGGCGGCCCGCGGCGCGGGTGCGCTCCAGGCTGGCGCGGGCCTCGGCCAGCGCGGCCTCGGCCTGGGCGGCGGCGGCGTCCTTCTGGGCGGCATCGGCGAACTCGGCCAGCAGCTGGCCGGCGCGCACCTCCTCGCCCTCCGCCACCAGCAGGCGCTCCAGCCGCGTCACCGCCATGCCGCCGGGCTGGTTGAGCCGGCGGATGCGGCCCTGCGGCTCGACGCGGCCCAGGGCGCCGACGCCGCGCGGGGCTTCCACCACGGCGGCGGGGGCGGCGGGCGGCGCCTCGCGGGCGGTCCACCACCAGCCGCCGGCGCCGATGGCCAGGGCGGCGGCGCCGAGCAGCCAGCGCCGCCTCACAGCAGGGCCTCCAGCGCGGCGCGGATGCCGGGCAGGTCATCGGCCGGGGGCTCGCACAGGCGGAACAGGCGCTCGGCGAACAGGCCGTCGCTGGCGGCCATGATGGCCAGGGCGCGGCCGCGCTCCAGCCCATCGGCGATCATGCGGGCGCGCAGCCGGGCGAAGACGGCGCGCACCGGGTCCAGCAGGGCGGGGTCGTGGTGGAAGGCGGCCAGGAACACCGCCCCGGCGCGGTCATGCTGGGCGCAGACCGCCTCCGGGTGCTCGAAGGTCCAGTTCAGCAGGGCGCGGGTGGCGCGGTTGGGGCCAGCTGGGGTCTCGGCCAGCACGCGCTCGTAGTCGGCCTCCACGTGGTCGGCCAGGCGGTTCAGCGCGCCGGCCAGCAGCGCCTCCTTGGACGCGAAGTGGTAGAGCAGCCCGCCCTTGGAAACGCCGGCCTCGCGCGCCGCCGCCTCCAGCGTCAGGGCCGGCACGCCCTTGGCCATGACGATGGCCTCCACGGCGTCGAGGATGCGGGTGCGCGCGTCGGCGGGAGGGGCCAGTCCGTCCATGGCGCCCCATGTGGACCGGCTGGACGGTAAGTCAACCGTCCAGCCGGTTCATTCGCAGCGCACGGTCAGGCGAAGACGAGCGCGTCCCGCACGGTGGCCCAATCGGCGCCGAACAAGTGCAGCGTGCCCTCCCGGCTGAACAGCGACACCACGCCATTGCCAATGCCCACCCCGGCCAGATCGTCCACGCCCGAAAGCCCGGTGCCGCGCATGTCCAGCACCATGCCGGCCCGCGCATCCAGCACGATGTCCGTGCCCCAGCCGGCGCCGAAGACCAGCCGGTCCCCTCCGCCGGCCATGACCAGCAGGTCGTCGCCGGCGCCCCCCGCCAGCACGTCGTCGCCGGCCGCGCCGAGGAGGGTGTCTTTGCCCTCGCCGCCGGACAGGGTGGAGCCGAAGGCGGCGTTGGCGACCAGGATCTGGTCGCCCGCCCCCGCGGAAAGGATGCGCGCCGCGCCCATCAGCAACGCGGCCTCCAGGTGCTCCGGCGCCACCCAGCCATCCACGGCCACCCCGGCCAGATCCTGCCCGCCGCCGGCCAGCTCCACCACCGCGTCGCCGGCGTCCGCGACGACGTAGAGGTCGTCGCCCGCGCCGCCCTCCATGCGGTCGGCGCCGCCGCCGCCCAGCAGCGTGTCGTCGCCGCCCTGGCCCAGCAACGTATCGGACCGCCCCGCCTGGCCGAACAGCGTGTCGTTCCCGGCCCCGCCGGTGAGGGTGACGCCGGCATCGGCGAAGCTGGCCAGGGTGCGGCCGGCTGCCCCCTGCATGCTGAGCGACTGCGCCGCCCCGGCGAGGATGCCCACCTCGATCTCCGCCGCGAGGGTCCAGGCCGTGCCGCCCTGGAAGAAGGCGGTGTCGTGGCCCGCGGCATCCGTGACGACCGTTCCGGCGCCGCTGACGTAGTAGAGGTCGTCGCCGGCGCCGCCGTCCAGGCTGTCGGTGCCGCCGCCGCCGACCAGGGTGTCGTTTCCGTCGCCGCCCAGCAGCGTGTCGGCGCCGCTGCCGCCCATCAGCGTGTCGGCCGCCGCGGTGCCGACCACGGCAAAGGTGCCAGGGACGAACCAGGAAGTGGCGAAGGCGTCGTCGTCCGGCGTGCTGACATGGATCACCAGGTCGAGCGCGCTGACGGACAGGGAATCATCCAGGTCAAGCACCAGCCACCCGCCGCCCGCCCCGCTGCCCTGCCAGTAGACGCCGAAGGCGGCGAGGCCCGGCGCCAGCTCCGGCAGCGCCAGGCCGATCGCTGGCGGGGAGGCGACCGCCGCCAGCACCCCCGCGACCTTCAGCGCGCTCCCGAGGAAGTCGCCGCGCCCGGGACTGGGCAGGGCCAGCAGGTCGCCCTCGGCAGGCCGGAAATCCATGACGATGCGCGGCAGGGGGGTGGGGGCGAGGAAGCCGGCAAGGGACAGCTGCAGCCCGGCGAGGATGAAGAGATCCGCCCCCGCGCCGCCCGCGGCCAGGAAGCTCCAGGCGCTGACGGTCAGGGTGTCGTCGCCCGCGTCGCCGAACAGCGCCGCCGGCATCATGGGCTGTGCGAGGAGGCCGGTGATGGAAAGCCGGTCGTTGCCCTCGCCGCCGAACAGCGTGTCGCCCTCGTAGCCGGCCAGGGTGTCGTTGCCGCCCCTGCCCATGATCATCTGCGAAGAGGAATCGAAGGGGATGGTGGTGATGTCGTCGTCGCCCTCGGTGCCGAGGGTGAGGGGGGCGAAAACATACTGTGTCATGCGGCGCGTCTTCGGCGATGGGGCGGGGCGCAGCCTAGCCAGCACCCCGGGGGGCCGCCAATTGACGGGCGGTCAACGCCCCTCGTCGCCAGAGCTATCGCCCCAGCGCCCGCCACCGCGCGACATTGCGGTTGTGCTCCTCCAGCGTGCGGGCGAAGGCGTGGCCGCCGGAGCCATCGGCGACGAAATACAGGAACTCGGTGCTGGCCGGCTGGGTGGCGGCCTCCAGCGCGGCGCGGCCGGGCATGGCGATCGGCCCCGGCGGCAGGCCGCGGATGCGGTAGGTGTTGAAGGGGTGGTTGGCGTCCAGCTCGGCGCGGGTGATCGGGCGCTCCAGCGGCAGCCCGCCGGTGGCGGCGTAGACCACCGTGGGGTCGGATTGCAGCGGCATGCCCCGCCGCAGCCGGTTGACGAAGACGCTGCCCACCTGCGGCCGCTCGCCCGCCACCCCGGTTTCCTTCTCGATGATGGAGGCCAGCACCAGCGCCTCGCGCGGCGAGCGCAGCGGCAGGTCGGGGGCGCGCCGGGCCCAGGCCTCGGCCAGGGCGGCCTCCATCGCCGCCTGGGCGCGGCGCACCAGGGCCGCCCGCGCCTCGCCCAGTTGGAAGCTGTAGGTCTCGGGCAGCACGGAGCCCTCGGCGATGGGCGGCACCTCGCCGCCCAGCCCCTCGGCGCGCTCCAGCAGCGCCGCCACCTGCCGGGCGGACAGCCCCTCGGGGATGGTCAGGCGGCGCTGCACCGGGCGCGCCTCGCGCAGGATGGACAGCAGGTCGCGGATGGAGGCGCCGGCCGGCACGGCGAACTCGGCGGCGCGCAGCGGCCCCTCGCCGCGGGTCAGCAGGGCGGCCAGGGCGAACAGCCGCGGCTGGTCCAGCGCGCCGCGCTCGGCCAGGGCGGCGGCGATGACCTCCGTCCCGCCGCGCGGCACGGCGACCGTCGCGGCCTCGCGCAGCGGGCCTGGGGCGTGGACGGCGCGCCAGGCCAGCGCCGCGGCGGCCCCCGCCGCCAGCAGCAGCACCAGCGGCAGGAGCAGCAGCAGCCGGCGCATCAGCCCCGCCGCGTCGCCCCGGTCCAGGCGATCTCGCCCGGGGTGTCGCAGGCCTGGCACAGCGGCTTCCAGCGGTTGTGCTCGGCCCCGCAATGGCCGCAGCGCCACAGCGGCGCGGCGGGGGCGGCGGCGGCCTGGCGCAGCCACTCGCCCTCGCCCTCCTCCACGCCGTCGGCGCGCTCCACCTGCGCCATCAGCTCATGGGCGCGGCGGTCGGCGTCGCCTTCCTCCAGCCAGGCGCCCAGCTCCTGCCGGGCGCGGCCGGTCAGCCCGGCCTGCAGCGCCACCTGGGCGCGCAGCAGCCGGCTCTCGGGGTGGGCGGCGGTGGCGCGGGTCAGCTCCTCCACCAGCTTCACCCGGCGGGTGGGGTCGGCCTCCTCGGCCACCCAGGCGGCGCCCAGGTCGGGGTGGGGCTGGGCGTTCCAGGCCTGCTGCAGGACCGCCCGCGCCCGGCGCGGGCTGCCGGTGTCGGTCAGGCGCCGGGCATGGGCCACGGCGGCGGGGGTGAAGGCGGGGTCGGCCATGAAGGCCTGTCGCTCCAGCTCCGCCGCCTTCAGCGGGTCCTCCTCCTGCCCGGCGGCAGCCAGGGACAGGGCGGCGCGCGGCGCCTCCGGCCCGGCCAGGGCCAGGGCCTCGCGCCAGTCGCGGCGGCGGATCGCCACCTGGGAGCGCTCCTGCGCCAGCCAGGCGGCGCCGGGCTCCAGCGCCTGGGCCTCGGCGGCGATGCGCTGCGCCGCCTCCCAGTCCTGCCGCGCCTCGGCCTGGCGCAGCAGGCCGCGCAGGCCGAGGAACCGGGCGTCGTCGCGCGCCGCCAGCGCCTCGAAGGCCTCCGTCGCCCCGGCTTCGTCGCCCGCCAGCCGCGCCGCCTCGGCGGACAGCAGGAGGAGCTGCGGCGAATCGCCGGCCAGGATGCGGGCGCGGTTCACCTCGATGCGCGCCGCCTCGCCCCGCCCGGCGGCCAGGGCCACCAGCGCCAGGGTGAGGGAGCGGTCGGCCTGCGCGCGGTCGCGTTCGGCCCGGGCGGCGCGGCGGCGCGCCGGCCAGCCGCGCAGCCAGGAGACGGCGCGCAGCAGCGCGTGCAGCAGCGCGAACAGCAGCGCCAGCGCGGCCAGCGCGGCGGGCAGCGAGACCCCCACCACCCAGTCGCGCCAGCGGATCTCCATGGTGCCGCCCAGCCCGGCCAGCCACAGGATGGCGGCGACGCCGAGCGCGAGGACGAGCAGGACCTTGAGGGCGGCGCGCATGGCCGTTCAGCCCTCGCCCAGGCGGCGCAGGGCGCCGCGGGCGGCCAGCAGGGACTGCGCCTCCTCCGTCCAGGGGCGCAGCGCCTGGCGCGTGCCCTCCGGCAGGGTGGCGAGCTGCGCCAGCGCGCCTTCCAGGTCGGCGGCGTCCAGGGCGCGGCGCGCGCGCTCGATCACCGCCTCGGCGGCGTCGCCGAACACCACCTCCTCGCCGCGGCGGATGGTGAGCACGGAGGACAGGCGGCCCAGCGTGTCGGTCGGCGTCACCCGCGCGCGGGCCTCGCGCACCGCTTCCTCGAAGCGGGCGCGCAGGCCGGCCTCCGTCGGCGGCGCGGCCAGGGCGAAGCGCTGCAGCTCCGCCGGCAGGGCGTCGCCCAGCCGGGGCAGGGCGGGCGAGAGCGGGCGGCCAGCATCCAGCAGGCCGCGCGCGGCGGCGACGGCGGCGATGCGCTCGCCGCGCTGCTGCGCCTGCACCACCCGCGCCTCGATGGCGGCGATGCGGCGGGCGGCCTCCTCCTGCGCGGCGCGGGTGGCGGCGGCGCTGGCCTCCGTCACCCGGCGGATCTCGGCGCCCAGCGCCTCCTGGGCGCGGCGGGCCTCGGCGGCGGCGTTCTCCAGCAGCTGGCGGGCGGCGGCCTCGCGCTGGGTGGCTTCGGCGCGCAGGGTTTCCAGGGCGCGGGCGGTCTCGGCGCGGGCGGCGTCCAGCGCGGCGCGCGGCGCCGCTTCCTCGCGCAGGGCGGCCAGGCCGCGGGCGGATTCGGCGCGCACGCCCTCCAGCGCCTCGCGCGCCGCGCGCTCGCGCTGCTCCAGCGTGGCCAGGGCGGCGGGGAGCTGCTGCGCCAGGGTGGCCATCGCCCGCTCCTGCGCGCCCAGCCGCGCCTCGGCGGCCTCCAGCGCGGCGCGGATGCCGGCGTCCAGCTGGCCGAAGCGCTGGGCCAGGGCGTCGCCGGCCTCGCGCAGCACGGAGCCGGTGGCGGCGCGCAGCTCGGCGATGGCCTGGGTGGCCTCGGCGCCGCGGCGCTCCAGCGCCTCCAGCCGGGCGGGGTCGGCCTCCGGGCGGGCTTCCAGGGTGCGCAGCCGCTCCTCCAACAGGGCCAGGCGGTCGGGGGCCGCGGCGGGGGCCAGCGTGGCGACGGCAGGCGCCGCCCCGGGGGGCGCCCCGTTGGGCGCGGTGGAAGGCGCGGCCGCCGTCGGGGCGGCGGGCGCCTCCACGCGCGGGGCCGGGGCCTCGCGGCCCAGCGTCAGCCACAGCAGCGCGGCCAGCAGCACGGCGCCGGCCGCGCCCAGGGCGATCCAGGCCGGGTCGAGGGTGGAGGGCTTGCGGGTCGTCTCGGTCATGGGCGCGGCAGCAGCTCCAGCATCGCATCCGGGTGGGGGCGGGGGGCGACCAGCACCTCCCGCCATGGCACGGTGTTCAACACGGCAGCGACGCGCGGGCTGATGGCGATGGCGGAGATTTCGCGCCCCGCCCCCGCCAGCCCCGCCCCTTCCAGCAGCCGCAAGGCACAGGTGGCGGAACGCGGCGAGAAGAACAAGGCCTGTCCCACCCGCCCCGCCGCCAGCGCGTCCCGCGCCGCCGGGGGCAGCGCCGCCGCCTCCCGCGCCGCGTAGACGGCCCGCCGCACCACCCGGAAGCCACGGGCGCGCAGCGCCGCCGCCAGTTCCAGTGAATAGCCGCGCCCGCAGGCCAGCCCCAGCGCCCCGGCGGCGGGGTCCAGCGCCGCGCCGACCTGCCGGGCCAGGGAGGCGGCGTCGCCCTCCGCCGCCCGGACCCCGGCGAAGCCCTGCGCGCGGGCTTCCGCCGCCGTGCCCTCGCCCACCGCCCAGACCGGGACGGGCCAGGGCGCCAGCGCGCGCGCGGCGGCGCGGGAGGGCAGCAGCAGCGCCTGCACCGGCGGGAAGGGCCGGGCGGGCAGCGGGGCCAGCACCAGGGCGGGCGCGGCGATGGCCGCGCGGCCCAGCGCTTCCAGCCGGGCGCAGGTCTCGGCGCAGCCGGGCTCGGGCCGGGTCACCAGCACCGCGCCGGCGCGGTGCTCAGCCAAAGATGTCGGCGGGGCTGTCGGCGCGCAGCTCCTCGCCCAGGGCGCGGCCGATGCGCGCGGCGTCCGCCGCCAGCCCCCGCACGGAGCGCTTGAGCAGGAAGGTGCCGTCGGCGCGGGCCACCAGCCCGGTGAGGTGCAGCGTGCCGTCGGGCAGCAGCCGCGCATGCCCGCCGATGGGGGTGCGGCAGGAGCCGTCCAGCGCCGCCAGCAAGGCGCGCTCGGCCTGGGAGACGGCCTTGGCCTCCCGGTCCTCGATGCCCGAGAGCAGGTCCAGCAGCTCGCCATCCGCCGCGCGCACGGTGACGCCGACGATGCCCTGGCCGGCGGCGGGCACCATCGCCTCGGGGTCCAGCACCACGGTGGCGCGGTGCTCCAGCCCCAGCCGCCGCAACCCGGCGAGCGCCAGCAGGGAGCCGTCCACCTCGCCCGCCTGCAGCTTGGACAGGCGGGTCTGCACGTTGCCGCGGATGGTGGTGCAGCGCAGGTCCGGCCGCGCCGCCAGCAGCTGCGCCTGCCGCCGCAGCGAGGCGGTGCCCACCAGCGCCCCGGCGGCGAAGGCGCCGAAGGGGGCGGCGGGGTCGCCGGCCTCCGTGCCCTCGGGCAGCACCAGGGCGTCGCGCGCGTCCTCGCGCCGCAGGGTGCAGGCCAGCACGATGCCGGGCGGCAGCTCGGTTTCCAGGTCCTTCAGGGAATGCACGGCGAAGTCCACCCGGCCGTCCAGCAGCGCCTCGTGGATCTCCTTGGCGAACAGGCCCTTGCCGCCGATGTCGGCCAGGCGGCGGTCCTGCACCTGGTCGCCGGTGGTGGCGATGGCGTGCTCCTCGAAGGCGTTGACGCCGCGCAGCACGGGGCAGAACTTGCTGATGATGCCCAGGAAGTGCCGGGTCTGCCACAGGGCGAGGGGGCTCTGGCGGGTGCCGACGCGCAGGGGCAGGGCACGGAGGCCCTTGTGCGGCCGGGCGGTTGCGGTGGACATGCGCGCGTCATAGAGCCACCGCGCGATGAACGAAACCCGACCCCACGCATCGGAGCCTTTCCTGGGCGTCGAGTCCTCCTGCGACGAGACGGCGGCGGCGGTGCTGGACGGGCAGGGCCGCGTGCTGGCCGAGGCGGTGTGGAGCCAGACCGCCGAGCACACCCGCTTCGGCGGCGTGGTGCCGGAGGTGGCGGCCCGCGCCCACCTGCAGCGCCTGCCCGCCATGGTGGCCGGGGTGCTGGCGCAGGCCGGGCTGCGGGTGGCCGACCTGTCGGGGGTGGCGGCCACCGCCGGGCCGGGGCTGATCGGCGGGCTGGTGGTCGGCGCCTCCTTCGCCAAGGGGCTGGCGCTGGGGGCGGGGCTGCCCTTCATCGGGGTGAACCACCTGGAGGCGCACGCGCTGACCGCGCGCCTGCCCGGGCTGTTTCCCGAAGCGCCGGCCTTCCCCTACCTGCTGCTGCTGCTGTCGGGCGGGCATTGCCAGTGCGTGGCGGTGCACGGGCTGGGCCGCTACGAGCGGCTGGGCACCACGCTGGACGACGCGGTGGGCGAGGCCTTCGACAAGTCGGCCAAGCTGCTGGGCCTGCCCTGGCCGGGCGGGCCGCACCTGGAGCGGCTGGCGGCCACCGGCAATGCCAAGGCCGTGCCGCTGCCGCGCCCGCTGCTGGGGCGGCCGGGCTGCGACTTCTCGTTCAGCGGTCTCAAGACCGCGGTGGCGCAGGCGGTGGCCAGGGGGGCCGCCCCGGCCGACGTGGCCGCCGCCTTCCAGGCCAGCGTCGCCGCCGTGCTGGCCGACCGCGCGCGCCGCGCCCACGCGATGCTGCCCGGCGCCACGGCGCTGGTGGTGGCCGGCGGCGTGGCGGCCAACGCGGCGGTGCGCGCCGCGC
Source organism: Sabulicella flocculans (assembly GCF_045449635.1). Classification (NCBI taxonomy): domain Bacteria; kingdom Pseudomonadati; phylum Pseudomonadota; class Alphaproteobacteria; order Acetobacterales; family Acetobacteraceae; genus Sabulicella; species Sabulicella flocculans. Next base: position 49,758 of record NZ_JBJJBR010000012.1, read on the forward strand.
TGGCCGCCGCCACGCCGCTGCCCCTGCTGGCGCCCCCGCCGGCGCTGTGCACGGACAACGCGGTGATGGTGGCCTGGGCCGGGCTGCTGCGCCTGGCGGGCGGGCAGCGCGACGGCATGGCGCTGGCCCCGCGCCCGCGCTGGCCCATGGCGGAAATGCAACCTCCCGCCGCTTGATGGGCCGTGGCCCCGGCGGGCACCATGCGGCGGCCATGCACACCGCCCGCCGCGACTACGAGACCTGCGCCCTGATCGGCACGGGCCACTTCCTCAGCCATTTCTACATGCTGTGCCTGCCGCCGCTGTTCCTGGCCTGGCGGGCGGAGTTCGGCGTCTCCTTCGCCATGCTGGGGCTGGCGGTGGCGCTGATGAGCGGCACCACCGCCCTGCTGCAGACCCCCGTGGGCTTCCTGGTGGACCGCCACGGCGCGCGGCCCTTCCTGGTGGGCGGCACGCTGCTGATGGCGCTCAGCGTCTCCGCCATGGCCTTCGCGGAGGATTTCCGGCTGATCCTGCTGCTGGCGGTGCTGTCGGGCGTGGGCAACAGCGTCATCCACCCGGCGGACTACGCCATCCTGGCCGGCTCCATCCGCAAGGAGTTCATGGGCCGCGCCTTCGCCCTGCACACCTTCACCGGCAACCTGGGCTTCGCCCTGGCCCCGCCGGTGATCGCCGCCCTGCTGCTGGTGATGGACTGGCGCGGCGCGCTGGGGCTGGTCGGGCTGCTGGGCCTGCCGGTGGTGGCCGCCATCCTGTGGCAGAGCCGCATCCTGGTGGACCAGCCCAAGCGCAAGGAGAAGACGCTGGGCGGCGGGGCGCTGCTGACCTCGCGGCCCATCCTGGCCTTCTTCGCCTTCTTCCTGCTCTCGGCCATGGCGGGCACCGGGGTGCAGGCCTTCCTGATCACCGTGCTGGGCAAGCTGTGGGGCACGCCGGTCGCCGTCGCCTCCCTGGCGCTGACCGGCTACATGGCCGGCGCCACGGCGGGCACGCTGGTGGGCGGCTGGGTGGCGGACAAGCGCGGCTCCAACCTGCTGGGCTTCGTGGTGCTGCTGACGCTGGCCGCGGTGGCGCTGCTGCTGTCCATGGGGCTGGTTCCCTGGCCATCGCTGCTGCTGCCGCTGGTGGCCCTGGTGGCCGGCGGCTGCCTGGGCGCCTCGCGCACGCCGCGCGACGTCATGCTGAAGGAGGCCTGCCCGCCCGGCGAGGTCGGCAAGGTGTTCGGCTTCGTCTCGGCCGGGCTGCCGCTGGGCGGGGCCATCACCCCGGTGCCGCTGGGGCTGCTGCTGGACTGGGGGCATCCGGGGCTGATCCTGCCGGTGGTGGGGGCGCTGCTGGTGCTCTCGCTGCTGTGCGCCGGCGGCGCGCGGGCGCTGGCCGCCACGCCACGGCGCGCCGCCGCCCCGGCCGAATAGGTGCTGCTGGACGCCACGCTGCGCTGGCTGGACATGGCGGGCATCGCGGTGTTCGCCGCCTCCGGCGCGCTGGTCGCCTCGCGCAAGCAGATGGACGTGGTGGGCTTCGTGCTGATCGCCTGCGTCACCGGCTTCGGCGGCGGCACCCTGCGCGACCTGCTGCTGGGCCGCACCCCGGTGTTCTGGCTGCGCGCGCCGGAATTGTTGGGGGTGGCGGCCGCGGCGGCCATCCTGGTGTTCTTCACCGCGCACCTCTTCGCCTCGCGCATGCGGGCGCTGCTGTGGGCGGACGCGGTGGGGGTGTCGCTCTACGCCGTGCTGGGGGCGGAAATCGCGCTGCTGGCCGGCGCCAGCCCCTGGGCCGCGGTGCTGCTGGGGGTGATGACCGCCGCCGGCGGCGGCATCCTGCGCGACGTCATCTGCAACGAGGTGCCGCTGATCCTCCGGCGGGAGATCTACCTGACCGCGGCGGCCGCCGGGGCCGCCGCCTTCGTGCTGCTGCGCCTGGAAGGCGTGTGGCGGGAGCCCGCCTTCGCCCTGGGCGCGCTGTGCTGCCTCGCCATCCGCGGCCTGTCGCTGTGGCGCGGCTGGTCGCTGCCGCCCTACCGCAGCCGGGCGGGGCGGGACTACGGCTGAGCGCTCAGAACAGCAGCGCCGCCTCCACCTGCGCCAGGGACAGGCCGAACAGGCCCAGGGTGCCCTGGGCGGATTCCAGCAGCACCCCGCCGTCGAACGGGTTGAGGCGCAAATCTGCGCGGCCCGCCAGCCCGGTGCCGCGCAGGTCCAGCGTGAAGCCGGCCGCCAGCCCGAAGACGGTGTCCACCCCCCAGCCCGGCCCGCCGGGGCGCAGCACGTCCGCCCCGCCGCCGGCCATCACCAGGTCGTCCCCCGCCCCGCCCACCAGCAGGTCAGCGAAGCGCGAGCCCATCAGCACGTCGTCCCCCGCCCCGCCATCCAGGGTGGAGCCCAGCGCCTCGTTCGCGCCCAGCACCTGCCGGCCGGCGCCGCCCTGCACGGCGCGCGCCGCGCCCAGCAGCAGCGCCGTCTCGATGCCCGCCGCCACCTGCCAGCCATCCAGCGTGACCCAGGCCAGGTCCTCGCCGGAAGCGTCGTCCACCACGTCGCGCAGGTCGGCGATGGTGTAGGTGTCGTCGCCGGCGCCGCCGCGCAGCAGGTCGCCACCGCCCATGCCGGCCAGGGTGTCGTTGCCCTCGCCGCCGTCCAGCGTCTCGCCGCCCGCGGCGCCGCCCTGCAGCACGTCGTCCCCCGCGCCGCCGGACAGGGTCGCGGCCAGGGCGCCGAAATTCACCAGCGTGGCGCCGGTGTCGTTGCCGCGCAGGACCCGCGCCCCGCCCGCCAGCAGGCCGAACTCCACATGCGCGCCCAGCCGCCATTCGCCGGCCAGCAGGAAGCCGGCGATGTCCGTGCCCTCGCCCGCCTGCTCCACCAGCAGGGCGGCGGGGTCGGCGGGGATGAAGAAGTCGTCGCCCGCGCCGCCCTCCATCACGTCGGCGCCGCCATTGCCCAGGAAGGTGTCGTGGCCGCCGCCGCCGCGCAGCAGGTCCGCCGCGGTGCCGCCCATCAGCACGTCGTCCCCCGCCCCGCCATCCAGCGTGGAGGCGAGGGCGGGCTGCGCCCACAGCGTCGCCCCGGTGTCGTTGCCGCGCAGCCAGGTGGCGGCATTGGCCAGGAAGCCGTGCTCCACATGCGCGCCGATGCGCACGCCGTCCACCTGGGCGTGCACGGTGTCCAGGCCGCCGCCGGCTTCCTCCAGCACCGCGGCGTCGGCGTCGGCCACCAGGAAGGTGTCGTCCCCGGCGCCGCCGGCCAGCGTGTCGGCGCCGCCGCCGCCGTGCAGCACGTCGTGGCCCGCCCCGCCCTCCAGCGTGTCGGCCGCCGCGCCGCCCACCAGCACGTCGTGGCCCGCCCCGCCCAGCAGGCGGGAGGCCAGGGCCGCCTGGCCGTAGAGCAGCGCGCCGCCGTCATGGGCGCGCAGCAGGGTGGCCGCGCCGCCCAGCGCGCCGACCTCCAGCGCCACGGGCAGCAGCAGCCCGTCCACCAGGGCCAGCAGCGTGTCCTGCCCGCCGGCGTCGTCGATGACGGAGGTGGCGGAGGACACCAGGTAGATGTCGTTGCCCAGCCCGCCGCGCAGCAGGTCGGTGCCGGCGGTGTCGGCCAGCACGTCGTCGCCCGCGCCGCCTTCCAGCAGGTCGTCGCCCTCGCCGCCGGTCAGGGTGTCGTCACCGGCGCCGCCCCACAGGGTGTCGTCGCCCTCGCGCCCGTCCAGCACGTCGGCGCCGTCCAGGCCCCACAGGCGGTTGGCCCCGGCATCGCCCTCCAGGCGGTCGGCCAGGGCGGTGCCCTCCACGTCCTCGATGCCGCGCACGGCGTCGGAGAAGCCCCAGGGGTCGCGCAGGGTGAAGCGCCACAGCTCCACCTCCACCCCGGCCGGGGCGTCGCCCCAGAACACCAGCAGGTCGCGGCCTGCGCCGCCGTCCAGGATGTCGCTGCCGGCGCCGCCGCCCAGGGTGTCGTCCTGCTGGCCCAGGAACAGCATGTCGTCCTGGTCGGCGCCCAGGAACACCTCGAAATTGGCCAGCACGTCGAAGCCCATGTGCAGGCCGATGGCGTCGGATTTCTGCACCCAGACCGGGAAGGCCGCCGCCGGGCCGCCATCGTGGAACAGCATCAGCCGCACGCCGTCGCCCGCGGCGTAGAGGTCCACGCCGCCCCAGCCGTCATACTGGTCGAAGCCCACGGAGGCGAAGACCGCCTCGTCCGCGTCGGAGAATCCCGCCCCGGCCATGCCGGCGGACACGTAGCCCGGCCCGGCGGCATCCTGCCCCGGCGTCCCGGTGATGTAGGTGAATGAGCGCCCCATCCTGCAGCCCCCGCATGGTCAACGGGGGCTTTATTGGGAACGACCCCTCAAGGAAGGGTTAACACAACCGGCAGGTCATTAAAGGCACGCGCAAATACCTAGGGTAGAAACCATTCCCGTTCATAACAACCGATGGTTGCCGGCGGCGGACCTTACGGAGCGCGCCGGAACACCACGGAAGCGTTGGTGCCGCCGAAGCCGAAGGAGTTGCTCAGCGCCACCTCGATCGGGCGTTGCTGCGCCTGCTTCGCCACCCGGTCGATCACCGTCTCGCGCGAGGGGCTTTCCAGGTTCAGCGTCGGCGGCGCCACGTTGTCGCGGATGGCCTGGATGGAGAAGATCGCCTCCACCGCCCCGGCCGCGCCCAGCAGGTGGCCCACGGCGGACTTGGTGGAGGACATGGCCAGGCCCTTGCCGGCCTCGCCCCACAGGCGCTCGACGGCGGAGAGCTCGATGTCGTCGCCCATCGGGGTGGAGGTGCCGTGCGCGTTGACGTACTGCACGTCGGCCGGCGTCAGCCCGGCGGAGCGCAGCGCCGCCGTCATCGCGCGGAAGCCGCCATCGCCATCCTCGGTGGGGGAGGTGATGTGGTAGGCGTCGCCCGACATGCCGTAGCCCACCACCTCGGCGTAGATGCGCGCGCCGCGGGCCTTGGCGTGCTCCAGCTCCTCCAGCACCAGGACCCCGGCGCCCTCGCCCATCACGAAGCCGTCGCGGTCCTTGTCCCAGGGGCGGGAGGCGGCGGCGGGGCTGTCGTTGAAGGCGGTGGACAGGGCGCGGGCGGCGCAGAAGCCACCGATGCCCAGTTCGCAGATCGCCGCCTCGGCGCCGCCGGCCACCATGGCGTCGGCATCGCCCAGCGCGATCAGGCGCGCGGCGTCGCCGATGGCGTGCACCCCGGTGGCGCAGGCCGTCACGGCGGAATGGTTGGGCCCCTTGAAGCCGTACTTGATGCTCACCTGCCCGGAGGCGAGGTTCACCAGCGCGGAGGGGATGAAGAAGGGCGACAGGCGCCGGGTGCGCCCGGCGGCCACCAGCAGCGACGCCTCCTGGATCGTCTCCAGCCCGCCGATGCCGGAGCCGATCATCACGCCGGTGCGGACGCGGGACCCCTCGTCCTCGGGCATCCAGCCGGAATCCTGGATGGCTTCCTCCGCCGCCACCCAGGCGAGCTGGATGAAGCGGTCCATCTTCTTCTGGTCCTTGACGGGGATCCACTCGTTGAGGTCGAGCTTGCCCTCGGCCCTGGGGCCCTCGGGCACCTGGCCGGCGATGCGCGCCGGCAGGTCCTTCACGTCGAAGTGGGTGATGGGGCCGATGCCGCTCTCGCCCGCGAGGAGGCGCTTCCACACATGGTCCACCCCCAGCCCCAGCGGGCTGGCGATCCCCATGCCGGTGACGACGACGCGCCGCGGCGCGAACCCTTGGGCGAACATCGGCGCTTCCCCGTCAGTCCGGCGTCAGGCGGAGGCCTGGGACTTCTCGATGAAGTCGATGGCGTCCTTCACGGTCTGGATCTTCTCGGCGGCGTCGTCGGGGATCTCCACACCGAAGGCCTCCTCGAAGGCCATCACCAGCTCGACCGTGTCCAGGCTGTCCGCGCCCAGGTCGTCGATGAAGGAAGCCTCCGGCGTCACCTTGGCCTCCTCGACGCCCAGGTGCTCCACCACGATCTTCTTGACCTTGTCGGCGACGGTCTCGCTCATCTCAATCTCCTGCTGGCGGGACCATCCCGCATCGCGGGCGCCGCCTCCTGTGCCTGGCCGCCCGGGTTCAGGCCGGGCGCCCCGCGAATATCACGGAAGTGCGGCGCGCTCTAGGACGGCCCGGGGGCCGTGTCCAGCCCGGCGGGCCTTCACCCTTCCGAAACCCGCGCCGCCGCAGGATGGCGCATCGGCGGCAGGCGGAAGCGGGGCCTTGGCGAAGCGGAAGGGTGAGGGCGGCACCATCGTCCTCAAGCGGATCGAGGAAGGCGGGCACGGGCACCATGGCGGCGCCTGGAAGGTCGCCTATGCCGACTTCGTCACCGCCATGATGGCCTTCTTCCTGCTGATGTGGCTGCTCAACGCCACCACGGAGGAGCAGCGCCGCGGCCTCGCGGATTTCTTCAACCCCACCAACGTGATGGCCACCGGCGCCTCGGGGGTGGGCCTGCCGTTCGGCGGGCGCACGCAGAACTCGGTGGGCAACATGGCGTCCGACGCCGGCACGCTGACGGCCCAGCGCGGCCCCCGCCCCACCATCACCGACCTGGAGGAGGAGGACGACAGCACCACCCCCGCCGAGCCCTTCGCCCGGCGCGAGGGCCCGCGCGGCGAGGAGGAGACGCCGCCCCCGCGCGTGGCCGCGCCCGGCGGGCAGGGGCATTTCGGCCTGGAGGGCAGCGCCCAGGGCCCCGGCGGCGCCGAGGCCGCCCTAGCCCAAGCCCAAGCCCAAGCCCAGGCCCAGGTTCTGGCCCGGCCGCCCGGCGCCGCGGCGGAGGCCGCGCTGAGCGAGAGCGAGGCCGCGCGCCTGACCGACGCCGCCCTGCGCGCCGAGCTGTCCCGGCGGGAGGAGGCGGCGCTGCAGCGCACCGCCGAGCAGCTGCGCGAATCCCTGCGCGGCGACCCCGCCCTGGCCGACGTGGCGCGGCAGCTGATGGTGGAGGTGACGCCGGAGGGGCTGCGCATCCAGCTGCTGGAATCCGACGGCGCGCCGATGTTCGCCACCGGCAACGCCGCGCCCAGCGAGCGCGCGCGCGCCGCCATCCGCGCCGTCGCCCAGGCGGCGCTGCGCCTGCCCAACCCGGTCAGCGTCACCGGCCACACCGACAGCACGCCCTTCCGCGGCGGCGCGCGTTCCAACTGGGATCTGGCGGCGGAGCGCGCCAACGCCGCCCGCCGCCTGCTGACGGAGGCCGGGCTGCCCGAGGCGCGGCTGGCCCAGGTGACCGGCCTGGCCGACCGCGAGCCCCTGCTGCGCGACCGCCCCGAGGCGCCGGCCAACCGCCGCGTCGCCATCACCCTGCTGCGGCAGCTGCCGCCCGGGGCCGCAGCGCCATGACCACCGTCGCCGGCTTCCTGTTCCTGCTGGTGATGGTGTTCGGCGGCTACACCATCGCCGGCGGCAAGTTCGCCATCATCATCGGCTCCCTGCCTTTCGAGATGATGATGATCGGCGGCGCCGCGGTGGGCGCGTTCCTGATGAGCAACTCCATGGCCGGGGTGAAGCACACGCTGCACGCCTTCGGCATCATCCTGAAGGGGGCGAGGTACAAGAAGGAGGACTACACGGCGATGCTCTCGCTGCTCTACTTCTTCGTGCGCCTGGCGCAGACGAAGGGGGCGATGGCGCTGGAGCCGCACATCGAGAAGCCGGAGGAATCCTCCGCCTTCCAGAAGTTCCCCTCCATCCTGAAGGACCACCACGCCGCGACGCTCATCTGCGACTACCTGCGCATGGTCGGCATGAACGCCGACGACCCGCACCAGATCGAGGACATCATGGCGCGCGAGCTGAAGAAGATGAAGGAGGAGGAGCTGCACCCCTCCCACGCCATGCAGAACATCGCCGACGCGCTGCCGGCGCTGGGCATCGTCGCCGCGGTGCTGGGCGTCATCAAGACCATGGGCTCCATCGACCAGCCGCCGGCGGTGCTGGGCAAGATGATCGGCGGCGCGCTGGTCGGCACCTTCCTGGGCGTGCTGCTGGCCTACGGCCTGATGGGGCCGATGGCGGCGCGGCTGAAGGGCATCGTGGAGGAGGAGGCCGCCTTCTACGACGTCATCCGCGCCGTCATCGTCGCGCACCTGCACGGCAACGCCCCGCAGGTGAGCGTGGAGGCCGGGCGCAAGGCGGTGCCCACCGCCCTGATGCCCTCCTTCCAGGAGCTCGAGGCCGCGCTGCAGGACCTCCAGGTGGCCTGAATCCCGCCGCGCGCCTATGTTGCGCGCCATGCAGGCCCCCGGCGCCCCCAACCGCACCGAAACGACCGAGAACTTCCCCACCGCCTCCCTGCTGCTGGCCAGGCCGGTGCGCGCGCAGGTGCTGGCCTTCTACCGCTTCGTGCGCCTGGCCGACGACATCGCCGACAGCCCCGCCCTGGACCCGGCGGAGAAGCTGCGCCGGCTGGACGCGCTGGAGGCCGCGCTGGACGACCCCGCCACCACCCAGGCCGAGGCCGCGGCGCTGCACGCGCGGCAGGTGGGGGTGGAGGAGGCGCGGCGCATGCTCTCCGCCTTCCGGCAGGATGCCGTCCAGGCCCGCTACGCCGACTGGGCGGAGCTGGCCGACTACTGCACCCGCAGCGCCGACCCGGTGGGGCGGATGCTGCTGCGCCTGCATGGCGACCTGGGCGACGAGGCCGCCCACGCGGCGGACGGGCTGTGCTCGGCCCTGCAGGTGCTGAACCACATCCAGGACGCGGGGGAAGACCGCGCCAGCCTGGGCCGCGTCTACATCCCGCAATCCTGGATGGGCGACGAGGACGCCTTCTTCCGCGAGGCCACGCCGCGCCGCCGCGCCGTGCTGGACGCCCTGCTGGACCGGGTGGAGGACTGGCTGGACCAGGCCGCCGCCCTGCCGCGCCTGTGCCGCAACCGGCGCCTCGCCTGGCAATCCGCCATGACGCTGGCCTGCGGGCGGCGGCTGCTGGCCAGGCTGCGCGCCGCCGACCCGCTGGCCGGCCGCGTGGCGCTGGACAAGCGGGACTTCGCCCGCGCCCTGCTGGCGCCGCCGCCCGCCGACGCCGCGCTGGTCGCGGCGCGGGTGAAGCGCGCCGGCTCCTCCTTCGCCGCGGGCATGGCCACGCTGTCGGGGCCGCGCCGCCGCGCGCTGTGGGCCGTCTACGCCTTCTGCCGCGCGGTGGACGACATCGCCGACGGCGAGATGCCCGAGTTCGAGAAGCGCCGCCTGCTGGCCCGCTGGCGCGAGAAGCTGGACGCGCCCGACTGCGCCCTGTCGCGCGAGCTGGACTGGGCCTGCCGCGCCTTCGCCATCCCGCGCGCCGAGTGCGAGGCGATGATCGCCGGCATGGAGACCGACGCCGCCGACGTGCTGCGCCTGGAGGACGAGGCGGCGCTGGACCTGTACTGCCGCCGCGTCGCCGGCAGCGTCGGCGCCATGAGCGTGCGCATCTTCGGCGCCCCGGCCGCGGAGGAATGGGGGCTGGCGCTGGGCCACACCTTCCAGCTCACCAACATCCTGCGCGACGTGGACGAGGACGCGCGGCGCGAGCGCGTCTACGTCCCGCGCAGCCTGCTGCGGGAGGCCGGCATCCCGGACGGCCCGGCCGCCGCCATCGCCGCCCACCCGGCCTTCCCCGCCCTGTGCGAGCGCCTGGCCGGGCGCGCCGTGGCCGGCTACGCCCAGGCCGAGCGCGGGCTGGCGGCGCAGGACGCCCGCGCGCTGAAGCCGGCGCGGGTGATGATGTGGGCCTATCGCGGCATCCTGGACCACATGCTGCGCCGCGGCTGGGAGCCGCCGCGCCCGCGCGCCCGGCTGGCGCCCAGCGAAAAGCTCTGCCTCGCCGCCCTGGCCCTGCTGCCGACGCCGCTGCTGCCGCCGGTGACGCGCGCATGATCCACGTGGTCGGCGCCGGCGTGGCCGGGCTGGTGGCGGCGCAGGCCCTGCTGAAGGCCGGCCGGCCGGTGACGCTGCACGAGGCCGCGCCCGGCGCCGGCGGCCGCGCCCGCGCCCTGCCGGACGGCACGGACAACGGCACCCACGCGCTGATCGGCGCCAACCGGGCCGCGCTGGGCTTCCTGGACGCCATCGGCGCCCGCGCGGGCTGGGTGGAGCCCGAGCCCGACGGGCTGCCGGTGCTGGACCTCGACGACGGCTCGCGCCGGCTGGTGGCGCTGTCGCCGCTGGGCTGGTGGCGGCGGGACCGGCGGCCGGCCGGGGTCTCGCCCGCGGCGGTGGCGGCGCTGGCGGCGCTGGCCCTGCCGGGGCGGGACCGCACGGTGGCGCAGGCCATGGCGCGCCACCCCGCCTTCCTGCGCGGCTTCGTGGACCCGCTGGTGATCGCCGCGCTGAACACCCCCACGGCGGAGGCCGGCACGCGCCGCCTGGCCCAGGTGCTGCGCCGCCTCGGCGCGCCCGGCGCCACCCGCCTGTTCGTGGCGCGCAACGGCCTGGGGCCGGACATGGTGGAGCCAGCGCTGGCCGCCATCCGCGCCCTGGGCGGCACGGTGGTGCCGGATGACCGGCTGCGGAAGCTGGACCGCACCAACTCCCGCGCCACCGCGCTGCACCTGCATTCCGGCACCGTCGCCCTGGCGCCGGAGGACCGCGTGGTGCTGGCCGTGCCCCCGTGGGAGGCCACCCGCCTGCTGACCCATGTGGAGGCGCCGATGGAGCACGCCCCCATCGTCAACCTGCACTTCGCCCGCACCGGCCCGGGCCCGGTGCGCTTCGTCGGGCTGCTGGGGGCGCTGTGCCAGTGGGTGCTGGTGCGCCCGGACGGCGTGGCGGTCACCGTCAGCGCCGGCGACGCCGAGGCGCGGGAGGAGGCGGACAGCCTGGCCCCGCGCGCCTGGCGGGAGATCCGCGCCGCCGCCCAGGCCTTCGCCCTGCCCGGCGAGTGGCCCGAGGCCCCGCCGCCCTGCCGCGCGGTGAAGGAGCGCCGCGCCACCCCGCGCCAGCGCCCCGGCCCCATCCCCGCCCCGCGCCGCCGCCACCTGGAGAACTTGGTGCTGGCCGGCGACTGGACTTGGCCGCACCTGCCCGCGACCATCGAGGCCGCGGCGCAATCCGGCCTCGCCGCCGCGCGGGAGGCGGCGTGACGGCGGGACGCGGCGGGCAGGCCGCGCCCCTTCCCCGCGGCGGCATGGGCGCCGCCCGTCCCGGCCCCCGCCGCCGGGCCCTTGCCCGCCCGCACCCGGGGGCGGCATGACCCCTGCCGAGGCCCTGGCGGAGCTGCGCGCCGCCGGTCCCGCGCCGAGCCTGCCCGAGCGCCGCGCCGCCCTGCTGGCGCTGCGCCGCGTCATGCTGGCCCGCGCCGAGGCGGTGGCCGCCGCGGCGGCGGCCGACTACGGCGGGCGCGACCCGGTGGACACGCTGCTGGCCGACGTGCTTCTGGTGGCCGACGCCGCGCGCTTCGCCGCCCGCCGCCTGCGCCGCTGGGCCCGGCCGCGCCGCGCCGCCGTGCCGCTGCCCTTCTGGCCGGCGCGGGCCTGGAGCGAGCCGGTGCCCAAGGGGGTCATCGGCATCATGGCGCCGTGGAACTACCCCTTCCAGCTCTCGCTCGGCGTGGCGGTGGACGCCGTGGCCGCCGGCAACCGCGTCGTCCTCAAGCCCTCCGAGGCGACGCCCGCCTGCGCCGCCCTGGTGGCGGACATCGTGGCCGAGGCCTGGCCCGGCCTGGCCCGGGTGGTGCAGGGCGGCCCGGAGGTCGCCGCCGCCTTCGCCGCCGCGCCGTGGGACCACCTGGTGTTCACCGGCGGCACCGAGACCGGGCGCAAGGTGATGGCCGCCGCCGCCCCGCATCTGACGCCGCTGACGCTGGAACTGGGCGGCAAGTGCCCGGCCATCGTGCTGCCCGGCGCCGACCTCGGCCGCGCGGCGCGCGACATCCTGGCCGCCAAGGCGGTGAATGCCGGGCAGACCTGCATCGCCCCCGACACCGTGCTGCTGGTGGGCCACCCGGCCGCCGCCTTCGCCCGCGCCGCCCGCGCCGCCGGGCTGGGGGGGCTGGGCACGCGGGTGGTGAACGCGGCGCAGCAGGCCCGGCTGGACCGCCTGGCCGGGGATGCGGCGCGGGAGGAGGCCGGCGGCATCGCCCTGCTGCCCGCCGCCGGCGCGCTGGCGGAGGAGGAAATCTTCGGCCCCCTGCTGGCGCTGGCCGAATGCGCCGACCTGCCGGCCGCCCTGGCCTGGATCAACGCCCGCCCGGCGCCGCTGGCCATCTCGTTGCACGGCGCCACCCGCGCCGAGGAAGCGGCGGTGGCGGCCGGCACGGTGTCCGGCGCGCTGGTGTCCGGGCGCGCGCTGGAGCACGCCGCCATGCCCGGCCTGCCCTTCGGCGGGGTGGGCGCCTCGGGTTTCGGCCGGCGCGGCGGCGAGGCCGGCTTCGCCGAGTTCAGCCACTGGCGCGCCCGGGTGCGGCACGGCCCCTGGAGCCTGTCGCGCCTGCTGGACCCGCCGCGCGGCGCCTTCGCCCACCGGCTGGCGCGGCGGCTGGTCGGCCTGCCGCCGGAATAGGCCGCGGTCAGCGCGCTCCGCCGCGCGGCATGCCCCCGGGCGGCCCGCCGCCGAAGCCGCCCGGCGGGGCCCCGCCGAACCCTCCCGGTGGCGCCCCGCCGAACCCGCCCGGGGGCGCCCCGCCCAACCCTCCGGCCGGCCCGCCGCGGAAGCTTCCCGGCGGATGCCCCGCCCCGCCGCCCAGGGCGGGCCAGGCCCCGGCGCCCACCGGCCCGGCCCCCCAGGAGCCGGCGCCGGACAGCACGAAGCGCTCCACCCCGCGGCCGAACCAGGCCGGCGGGTCGCGGGTCAGCAGGTCGGCGCGCAGCGTCTCCACCAGCAGCACGCCGTCGCGCAGCCGGCCGGTGGCGATGGCCGCGCCCTCCGGCGGCGGCACCAGCCCCGGCGGCAGGCGCAGCGGCATGCTGCCCAGCATCCAGCCGCCCGGGCCGCGGCGCAGCGTGCCGTAGCTGCTCACCTGGTCCGGTGCCGGCAGGGGGTCCAGCCGGGTGGCGGCGATGGTGCCGTCGGCCCGGCGCAGGCCGGAAACGCGCACCCCCTCGCCCGGGCGCCAGTCGCGGCGGCCGCGCGTCTCGGGGGTCAGGGCCACCGCCTGGCCGGCGACGCGCAGGGTGGTGCTGCCCACCGCCTCCACCGGGCCGCTGGCCTCGAAGCGGATGGTGACGCGCCGGGCGCGCAGCGCGCCCTCGCCCCCCGCGGCCTCCACCGCCAGCACCTGGCCGCCGCGCAGCGCCGCCAGCCCCACCGGCCGGCCGTCCAGCAGGATGGGCGTGCCCGGCGGCAGCGCCACCCGCTGCCCTTGCAGGCACAGCGAGCCGAAGCCGGTCAGCACGCCCCAGATGCCCGTGCCGCCGATGCCGCGCTCGCCTTCCGCCTCGGCCAGCATCCCGGTGCCGCCGATGCCGCGCTCGCCCTCGGCGGCCAGCAGCTCGGCCGGCGGCCCGTCCTCCGGGCCCAGGCGGCAGGTGGCGGCGGGCGTCGGGGCGGGGGCGCGGCCGCAGGCGGCCAGCGCCAGCAGCGCGAGCAGCAGCAGCCGGCTCACCGGCCGTCCTCGCGCAGCAGGAACACGCCCAGGTTCACCCGCGCCTCCCCCTCGCCCTCCGCCGACAGCCGCCGCGCGAGGTGGGACAGCTCCAGCAGCATGGCCATGGCGGCCTCGCGGCCGGCCTCCTCCAGCCGGGCGGCGGCGGCGGGGGTCAGCCCGTCCCAGTGCAGGGCGCGCTCCAGGAAGGGCGGCGCCTCGGGCGCGAGCAGGTTGGCGCAGGCGGCGCGCAGGTGGTCATGGAGGTTGCGGCCGAAGTAGTGCAGCCGCCCCCCCTCGTCGGCGCGGGGGATGTGCGCGGCGTCGGCCAGGCGCAGCCGGCCATCCTCCAGGCGCTCCAGCATGCCGGCCTCCGCCCAGGCATCCAGCACGGCGCGCGGGCGCAGGTCGGTGGTGATGCCGGCCACCAGCGCGTCGAAGGCGGCGCGGTCCAGCGGCGCGGGGAAGTCCGGCCGCGCGGTCCAGCGGGCCAGGATGGCGCCGTTCAGCGTCACCACCGCCGGCACGGCGTCGGGCGCCGGCGGCGGCATGGCGCGCAGCCGGCGGATTTCCTTGCGGTGGATGCCGGTCAGCAAGGTCAGCCGGCTGTCGGTGGTGGCGCCCGTCGCCAGGGCGGCATCGAGGTAGAGGCGGCGCAGCTCCTCCTCCAGCAGCGGCAGGGTGACGCCGGCGCGCACCAGCAGCGCCACCAGGGGGCGCAGCAGGCGGCGCAGCGGCCGCAGCAAGGTGTTGGGGGAAGGCAGGGCAGGCACCGCGTCCTGTTACCGAAGATTACGTGGGAAATCCACCCACACCCGGCTTGACGTGGGAAATCTTCCCACGCACTGTGGCGCCATGAGCACGACCACCCTCCCCGACGACGCCCTGGCGCTGCGGCAGCTGCGCCACCAGTCGCGCAATGCCCTGCAGCGCATCCTGGCCGACCTGTCGCGCCTGGCCGGCATCCAGAAGTCGCGCAACGGCCAGCGCCTGCTGCGGGAGGCAGAGCGGCGCATCCTCGCCTCCGCCGCCCTGTCCGACGCGCTGTTCGGGCTGACCCGCGCGCCGGGGCCGCTGGAGGAGCGCCTGCGCGCCCTGGCCGCCGCCACCGTGCGGCTGATGGCCGACCCCGACCAGATTGTGGACTGGACGGTGGAGGCGCCGGTGCCGGTGCCCGCCGCGCTGGAGGAGGCGGTGTTCGGCGCCGCGCACGAATTGCTGGCCAACGCCGTCAAGCACGGGCTGCGCGGCCGCATGCTGGGCCGGCTGGCGCTGCGCCTGCGCGCCCAGCCGGGCATCCTGCGGCTGGAGGTGGAGGATGACGGCTGGGGCCTGGCCGCCCCGGACGGCGACGGCGAGGGGCTGGCCCTGGTGCGCCGCCTGCTGCTGCCCCACCACGGCCGCCTGCTGCTGCGCCGGCGCGAGGCGGGCACCCTGGCCCTGGTGGAGCTGCCCCTGCCCTGACCCCTTGCGGGCCGCCGACCCCCCCCCGGCGGGCGGCCCGTGCCCCGGCCGCCCCCCCGGCCGGGCGGGGCCGCCGCCGCGCACGCCCCCCCGCCGCGGCGGCGGCCTGGCCACCGGACGCGGCGGATTCATCCCGCCGTCACGCCCCTGTCGCATCCGCGGCCCATACCGCGCCGCAGCACGGCTCGGGACACAGGCATGACGCGGCGCTACCGCACCGTCTTCCTCTCGGACATCCACCTCGGCACCAAGGACTGCCGCGCCGACTTCCTGGCGGAGTTCCTGCGCGACGTGGAGTGCGAGCACCTCTACCTGGTGGGCGACATCGTGGATGGCTGGCGCCTCCGCCGCTCCTGGTTCTGGGACCGCCACCACGACGAGGTCATCCGCCTGGTGCTGCGCCTCGCCCGGCACGGCGCGCGCGTCACCTACGTGCCCGGCAACCACGACGAGATGTTCCGCGACTGGCTGGGGCTGGAGGTGGCGGGCGTGCGCCTGGCCGCCGAGGCGGTGCACGAGACCGCCGACGGCCGCCGCCTGCTGGTGGTGCACGGCGACGAGTTCGACAGCGTGGTGCGCTACGCCCGCGTCGTCGCCCTGCTGGGCGACCGCGCCTACGACGCCGCGCTGGCCGGCAACCGCTGGTTCAACGGCATCCGCCGCCGCCTGGGCTATCCCTACTGGTCGCTCTCGCAATGGCTGAAGCGGCAGGTGAAGGGCGCGGTGGCCGCCATCGACCGCTTCGAGCAGGCGCTGGCCGGCGAGGCGCGCGCCCGCGGCCTGGACGGCGTGGTCTGCGGCCACATCCACCACGCCGAGATGCGCGAGGTCGGCGGCGTGCTCTACCTCAACGACGGCGATTGGGTGGAAAGCTGCACCGCCCTGGTGGAGCACCCGGACGGCCGGCTGGAGCTGCTGGACTGGGCCGCCGAGCGCCGCCGCTCGCACGCCGCCATGCGCCGGGCCGTGCCGGCCTGATGCGCGTCGCCATCGTGTCCGACGCCTGGCGGCCGCAGGTGAACGGGGTGGTGCGCACGCTGGAGGCGACGGCCGCGGGCCTGCGCGCGCGCGGCCACGCGGTGGAGGTGATCGGCCCCGAGGGCTTCCGCAGCTGGCCCGCCCCCACCGAGCCGGCGCTGCGCCTGGCGCTGGCGCCCGGCCGCGCCCTGGCGGCGCGGCTGGACGCCTTCGCCCCCGACGCGCTGCACCTGGCCACCGAGGGGCCGCTGGGCTGGGCGGGGCGGCGCATCGCCCGGCGGCGCGGCTGGCGCTTCACCACCTCCTTCCACACCCTGTTCCCCGACTACCTGAAGGCGCGGCTGGGCGTGCCGCGCCGCTGGTCCTGGGCGGCGCTGCGCCGCTTCCACGCCGCCGCCGGCGCCGTGCTGGTCGCCACCCCCTCGCTGGAGGCGCTGCTGGGCAGGCGCGGCATCGCGCATGTCGCGCGCTGGGGCCGCGGGGTGGATTTGGCGCTGTTCCGCCCGCACGCCTCCGGCGCCTTCGCCGGGCTGCCGCGCCCGGTCTGGCTGTCCGTCGGCCGGCTGGCGCCGGAAAAGAACCTGCCCGCCTTCCTGGCGCTGGACCTGCCCGGCAGCCAGGTGGTGGTGGGCGAGGGGCCGGACGGCCCGGCGCTGCGCGCCCGCTTTCCCCGCGCCCACTTCCTGGGCCACCGCGCCGGCGCGGCGCTGGCCGCCTGCTACGCCGACTGCTTCGTCTTCCCCTCGCGCACCGACACCTTCGGCCTGGTGCTGCTGGAGGCGCTGGCCTGCGGCACGCCGGTGGCCGCCTTTCCCGTGCCCGGCCCGCGCGACGTGCTGGGCGCCGCCCCGGTGGGCGCGCTGGACGAGGACCTGCGCGCCGCCTGCCTCCGCGCCCTGGGCGCCGACCGCGCCCGCTGCCGCGCCCACGCCGCCGCGCATGGCTGGGACGTCGCCACCGACCGCTTCCTGGACCTGCTGGTCCCGCTGCACGAGAAGGTTTCTGCCTGATGGATGGCTTCCCCGCCGCCCCGCCGCGCCCCGCCCGCCAGGGCGGCGCCTGGCTGTTCCTGCGCCGCTGGGCGCGCGACCCGCTGCAGATGGGCTCCATCATCCCTTCCTCGCCCGCGCTGGGGCGGCGGGTGGCCCGGGCCAGCGACTGGTCGGGCGATGGCTGCGTGGTGGAGCTGGGGGCGGGCACCGGCGCCATCTCCCGCGCCTTGCTGGGTGCCGGGCTGCCGCCGGAGCGCCTGTGCCTGGTGGAGATCGTGCCCGAGATGGCCGAGCACCTGCGCGCCGCCCTGCCGGGGGTGGAGGTGGTGACCGGCGACGCCTTCGCCCTGCCCGACATCCTGCCGCGCCGCCTGCGCGGGCGCGTGCGCACCGTCATCTGCGGCATCCCGCTGGTGCTGCTGCCGCTGGAGCGCCAGCGCGCCTTCGCCGCCGCCGCCGAGGGCGCGGCGCCGGGGCGCGGCTTCCTGCTCTACACCTATTGCGCCACCTCGCCGCTGCGGCACCGGGCGCTGGGGCTGGCGGCGCGGCGCGAGGCCTTCACCCTGCTGAACTTCCCGCCCGCCAGCGTCTGGCGCTACTCGCCCGGGGGCTGAGCCTCACTCGGCCGGCTGCGCGCCGGGCGGCGCGGCCTCCGGCGCGCGGGCCCACAGCTCGGGGCGCAGCTCCTCCGGGCGGTTGGGGAACAGCAGGGCGCAGCCCAGCGTCACCGCCGCCACCCCGGCCAGCACCAGCATGGCCACCGCCATGGAGCCGGTGGCGCCGTGCAGCCAGCCGATGAGCGGCGAGGCCAGCGCCGCCCCCATGAAGCCGACCGTGAAGCGCACCGAGTACAGCTTGGCCCGCAGCGCGGGGGCGACGTAGCGCGCCGTCATCGTCTCGTTCACCGTCACCTGGCCGAAGATGGCGGCGGCCACCAGGGCGGAAACCGGCAGCACCGCCCAGCCATCCAGGAAGCTCAGCGCCAGCAGGGCGGGCACCAGCACGCAGGCCAGCGGCATGAACACCGACTTCAGCGTGTGCCGGTCGATCAGCCGGCCCACGGTGAACTGCGTCAGCCCGCCGCAGATCGTGGCCAGGAAGGCCAGCGCCCCCACCACCGGCAGCAGGTCCGGGCTGGAGGCCAGGCGCTCCTCCATCAGCTTGGGCAGCAGCAGGGTGAAGGCGTTGAACACCAGCCCCGACACCGCGGCGATGGCCATGAGGATCAGCACGGCGCGGCGCACCACGGCGCGCGGGATCTCCGGGAAGGGGCGGGCGCCGCCGCCGGCCTTCACCGCGTCGAACTCCGGCTCGCGCAGGTAGAGCAGGCCGAGCAGGAAGAAGGCGGCGCCCGGCAGCAGGAAGGCCCAGCGCCAGCCCAGCGTGGCCGCCAGCAGCGCCGTCGCCACCGGGGCGGAGGCCACGCCCAGGTTGCCGAACACGCCGTTGATGCCGATGGCCCGGCCGACGCGCTCGCCCCCCGCCTCGGCGATGATGGCGGTGCCGATGGGGTGGTAGATGGCGGCGAAGGCGCCGAAGCCGGCCAGCGCCAGCGCGAGGCTCAGCGGCCCCTGCGCCAGCCCGGCCAGCGCCATGGCGGCGCCGGCGCCCAGGAAGAAGGCCGCCATCAGCGCCTTGCGCCCCCAGCGCGCCGCCAGGTGGCCCATGGGCAGCGCGCCCAGGCCGTAGACCACGAACATGGCGGTGCCCAGCGCCAGCACCGGCCCGTATTCCCCGCCGAAGCGCGCCGCGTCCTGCTGGGTCAGCGCCAGCACGGCGGTGGCCAGCACCAGCAGCCCGTAATGGGTGTAGAAATGCGCGGCGTTGACGAAGCAGATCTGGCGGGTCGTCGGGCTCATGGCGGGCATCCTGGCATGTCCGGCCGGCCGCGTCCCGCCGTTCAGGGCGCGGTGGCGGGCGGCGCGTCCAGCGGCTCCAGCAGGCCCAGCCGCCACAGCCTCTCCGCCAGGGCGGCATCGGCCGGCTCCGCGCCCTCGGCCAGGCGCTCCACCTCCGCCGCCTGCGCCGCGTCCAGCGGCAGGGCGCCGCCGGCCCAGTGCAGGGTGGCGCTGCCATCCGGCGCGCGGGCCAGCAGGTGGTGCATGCCGTCCGCCAGGGCCAGCGGGCCGGCGGGCAGCGGCGCGAACAGGCCGCGGCCGGGCAGGGGCTGGCGGTCGCGCGCCAGCCCTTCCAGCAGCAGGTTGGCCAGGCGCTCGGCCTGGGCGGGGCCGGACAGCCGCGCCAGCTTCGCCGCCAGGGCCGGCGCCAGGTCGGCCTCGCCGATGCGCCAGCTGGGCACGGATTCGCGCAGGGCGGCGTCGTCCAGCTCCGCCGCGTCCACCAGCAGGCGGATGGCCTGCGCCCAGGACGCCTCCAGCAGGCCCACGGTGACGTGCAGCGAGCGCTCGCCCTGCGTGGCGGCGTCGTGCATCACCCCGCGCGGGATGTAGAGCGCGTCGCCGGGCTGGAGCACCAGCAGGTGCGGCTCGCCCAGCGGCTCCATGGCGCCGGGCCAGGGGGTGCGGCGGGTCGGGCGCTCCACGCGCTCGCCGTCCCACACGCGCCAGCGCTTGGCGCCCTCCAGCTGCAGCACCAGCACGTCGTGGGTGTCGTAATGGGTGCGGAAGCCCTGCGCCCCCGGCGGGGTGAGGTAGATGTTGGCCTGCACGGCATGCAGGAACAGCTTCTCCAGCCCGCGGCAGAAGCGCTGCAGCGGCGGGTGCGTCTCGTGGAACTGCGACACCACCAGGGAGGCGCCGGCGTCGAAGCGGCCCAGCAGGCGCGGCAGGTCCACCCGGCCGTCGGGCAGGGTGAACTCGTGCTCCGGCACGCCGGCGCTGCCCTCGCGCGCCTCGTCGGCCATGCTCACGCGCGGGGAGCGCGCGGCGTCGGTGCGCAGGTGGGCGTCGAGGTCGGCGACGGCAAGCAGCGGGGCGAAGCGCGCCGGGTCGTTGCCGGCGAAGTGGCGCCAGGCCCGGCCCTCGCGCAGGGCGAAGGCCTCCTCCACCGACAGGCCGGGGAAGGCGGTGGCGAAGGCGGCGGCGGCCAGGCTCACCAGCGGCGGCCCCGGCCGGGGGCGTCGCGCGGGTCGGCGTCGGTGGGCCCGGCGCGATAGCCGCCGCGGCCCTGGCCGGGCGCGTCCACCGGGTCGGAATCGCTGCGCCCGGCGGGGCGGTAGCCGCCGCGGAAGCCACCGCGGCCGTTGCCCGGGCCGTCGCTGGGGTCGGCGTCGGTCAGGCCGGTGCCGCGATAGCCGCCGCGCCCGTTGCCGGGCCCGTCGCTGGGGTCGCGGTCGGTCAGGCCGGTGCCGCGGAAGCCGCCCCGGCCGGCGCCCGGCGCGTCCACCGGGTCGGCGTCCGAGCGGCCGGTGCGCAGCGGCGCCACGGGCGCGACGTAGGCGGCCGGCACCGGCGCCACGCAGCCCGCCGCGAGGACGGGCGCGGCCAGCACCAGCAGCCGCCGGCCCAGCCGGGAATCGCCGCCCATCAGCGCCGCCCCCGGCCGACGCCGTCCGTCGGGTCGTTGTCCGTGCGGCCGGAGCGGCCATAGCCCGCGGCGTCGCGCGGGTCGTTGTCCGAGCGCCCGGTGCCGGCGCCGCGCCCGCGCCCGGCGCCGTCCGTCGGGTCGTTGTCCGTGCGGCCGGTGCGCGCCGCCGCCCCGCCGCGGCCGCGGCCGGCGCCGTCCGTCGGGTCGTTGTCCGAGCGGCCGGAGCGGCCATAGCCCGCGGCGTCGCGCGGGTCGTTGTCCGAGCGGCCGCTCTGCGCCGCCGCGCCGCCGGCCAGCGCGGCGCCGGCCGCCCCCAGCCCCAGCGTGGCGCGCCGCACCAGCAACCGCCGGCCCAGCCGCGCCTGCCCATCCCCCTGCGACATGGCGTTCGCCCTTTCTGTCCCTCTCCGCAACGACAATGCGGCCGCCATTTGAGTCCGCGCAAGGGCGGGCTATGCTCCGCGCGCCAGAACCCGCGGATTTTCCTGCATGACCGATGCCGTCGCCTCCAACGGGGCCGTCCAGATGCCGCCGCTCTACGGCCGGCTGGAGCCCCTGACGCTGGAGGCGCACCGGGAGCTGCGCATCAGGGATGCCGGGTTCGGCTTCGCCGCCGGGCTGACCGCCGTGCCGCTGGCGGCGGAGGAGTTCATCTCCGCCGCGCGCCACCTGCCCATCGTCTTCGCCGACCAGGCGCCGCACATGCCGGTGGCGCTGACGGCGCTGCGGCCCGGCACCTCCCTGTTCGTTGAGGACGGGGCCTGGCGCGAGGGCGCCTACGTGCCCGCCTACCTGCGCCGCTTCCCCTTCTTCCTGGTCCGCGTGCGCGAGGGCTCGGAGGAGCTGGCGCTGTGCCTGGACCCCGCCGCCCCGCAGGTGGCCACGGATTCCGGCAACCCGCTGTTCGAGGCCGGCCAGCCGACGGAGGCCGCTCGCCGCGCCTTCGAGTTCACCCGCGCCGTGGAGGGCGCCTTCGTCAAGACGCGCGAGATGGTGACCCGCCTGGGCGAGCTGGGCCTGCTGGCGCCGGCCAAGGCCGAGGTGCAGCAGAACGGCCGCCCCCTGCGCCTGGACGGCTTCCACGCCGTGCAGCGCGAGGCGCTGGGCCGCCTGTCGCCCGAGGACCTGGCCGCCCTGCGCGACAAGGGCTGGCTGGACTGCATCTACGCGCACCTCTTCTCCATGGGGGCCATCCCCGAACTCGCCGCGAGGACCGCATGAGCACCCCCCGCCGCGCCGCCCTGGCGCTCCCCTTCCTCGCCCCCTGGCTCGCCGCGCGGCCGGCGGCGGCGCAGGCACGGCTGAACAGCCTGCACATGTTCATCCCCGCCGGCCCCGGCGGCGGGTGGGACGGGCTGGGCCGCGCCATCGAGCAGGTGGCCCGCCCCGCCGGGCTGGTCGGCAACATGCAGTTCGAGAACGTGGGCGGCGCCGGCGGCACCGTGGGCCTGCCGCGCTTCGTCGGCCAGCGGCGCGGCCGCGGCGACGCGCTGATGGTCGCGGGCTCCGTCATGGTGGGCGCGGTGCTGACCAACCGCGCCCCCGTGGGCATCAAGGACGTCACGCCCATCGCGCGCATGACGCAGGAGGTGGGCGTGGTCGTCGTCCCCGCCTCCTCCGACATCCGCGACATCGCCGGGCTGCTGGCGGCGATGCGCGCCAACCCGGGCGCCGTCTCGGTGGCCGGCGGCAGCGCGGGCGGCACCGACCACATCACGCTCGGCCTCATGCTCAAGGCGCTGGGCCGCAACGCGCGGGAGGCCAGCTACGTCGCCTTCGCCGGCGGCGGGCCGGCCAACGCCGCCATCCTGGGCGCGCAGGTGCGCGCCGGCATCTCCGGCTACTCCGAATTCGCCGAGCAGATCCGGGCCGGGCGGATGCGCGCCCTGGCCACCACGGGCGAGACGCGCGCCGACCCCGCCATCCCCACCCTGCGCGAGGCGGGGCTGGACGTGGTGATGGCGAACTGGCGCGGAGTCTTCGCCCCGCCGGGCATCCAGCCGGCGGCGCGCGAGGCGCTGACGCGCTTCGTCACCGAGCTGCACGCTTTGCCCGCCTGGAAGGAGCTGCTGGCCACCCGCGGCTGGGACGACGCCTTCCTGCCCGGCGAGGCCTTCGAGCGCTTCCTGGCCGCAGACATCGCGGCGACCGAGGCTGTGCTGAAGGAGCTGGGCCTGGCCTGAGCGGCCGCAACCGGGGCCGCCGGCGCGCCGTTGGGCGCGGCATGATCCTTCCCCCGCTCGACCGGCAGCGCATCGTGCTGACCGGCGCCACCTCCGGCATCGGCCTGGCCACCGCGCGCATGGCGGCGGCCGCGGGCGCGCGCCTCATCCTCGTCGCCCGCAACGAGGCGGCGCTGGACAAGCTGGCCGAGGAGCTGGGCGGCCCCGCCGTGGCCCGCCCCTGCCCCGGCGACGTGGCGGAGGCCGCCACCCACGCCCGCGCCGCCCGCCTGGCGCAGGAGGCGTTCGGCGGCTTCGATTCCTGGGTGAACGACGCGGGCGCCTTCATCTACGGCCGGGTGGACGAGGTGAGCGAGGCCGACCAGCGCCGGCTGTTCGACGTCACCTACTGGGGCGTGTTGCATGGCTCGCTGGAGGCGCTGCGCGGGCTGCCGGCCTCCGGCGGCTCGCTGGTCAACATCGGCTCGGTGCTGTCGCTGCGGACCATCGCGCTGCAGGGGCCCTACTGCGCCGCCAAGCACGCGGTGAAGGCGCTGACCGACGCGCTGCGGATGGAGGCGCGCATGGCCGGGCGCCACGTCAACGTCGCGCTGGTGAAGCCCGCCGCCATCGACACCCCCTACATGGAGCACGCGCGCACCTACCTGGACGCGCCGGGCACCCGCAACCCGCCGCCTTCCTACCACCCGCGGCTGGTGGCGCAGGCCATCCTGCACGCCTGCACGCACGAGGTGCGCGACATGACGGTGGGCGGCGCCGGGGCGATGATCGCGGTGATGGGCCAGTTCGCCCCGGCGCTGACCGACCGGGTGATGGAGCTGCTGGCCCGCCCCATGCAGGAAAGCGACCAGCCCGGCCGCGCCGCGCGGCGCGACAACCTGTGGCACCCGCGCGAGGACCTGGCCGAGACCTCCTCGCTGCAGGGGCCGCCGCCGCGCCGCACCTCCCTGCTGCTGCAGGCGCAGATGAACCCGCTGGCCACCGCGGCGGCCGGGGTGGCGGGGCTGGCGGCGCTGGCGCTGCTGGCGCGGCCGCGGCCCCGCCGCGCCTCCGGCCCTGCCCAGGCGGCCCTGCCGCGGATGCGCCGCCCGGGCTGAAGGGCGCGCCTCACTCGGCGCGGCGCAGCCCGGCGAAGAAGGCGCCCAGCAGCGCCGCCGCCTCGCCCGCGCGCACGCCGCCCACCACCTCCGGCGCGTGGTGGCACTGCGCGCGCTGGAACACCCGCGCGCCGTGCTCCACCCCGCCGGATTTCGGGTCATAGGCGGCGAAGACCACGCGCCGCACCCGGAACAGGCTGGCGGCGGACGCGCACAGCGCGCAGGGCTCCAGCGTCACCGTCAGGGTGCAGCCCTCCAGGTGCTTGGCGCCGCGCGCGGCGGCGGCGGCGCGCAGGGCCAGCATCTCGGCATGCGCGGTGGGGTCGCGCCGGGCCTCCACCTCGTTGCCGGCGCGGGCCAGCACGCGGCCGCGGGCGTCGCTCACCACCGCGCCCACCGGCACCTCGCCGCGCGCCGCCGCCGCGCGCGCCTCCTCCAGGGCCAGCTCCATCATGGCCGCGCTTGTGCCGCGATGCTGGACGGCGGGAAAGGCCGCGCGTAAGCCGGGCGGGATGACGCGCCCCCTGATCGGACTGACGCTGGACTGCGAACCCGCCGGCGGCTGGTCCAGGCTGCCCTGGTACGCGCTGCGGCAGAACTACTTCTCCGCCGTGGCGCAGGCCGGGGGCCTCCCCGTGGCGCTGCCGCACGAGCCCGCCCTGGCGCTGGACTACCTGGGTCGCCTGGACGGGCTGCTGGTGACCGGCGGCGCCTTCGACGTGGACCCGGCGCTGTGGGGGAGCGAGGCGCTGCACCCCAAGGCGACGCTGAAGCCCGGCCGCACCGATTTCGAGGTGGCGGCCACCCGCGCCGCCCTGGCGAAGGACATGCCGGTGCTGGGCATCTGCGGCGGGCAGCAATTGCTGGCGGTGGCGCTGGGCGGCACGCTGATCCAGCACATCCCCGACGAGGCGCCGAGCGCCATCGCGCACGAGCAGCCCAACCCGCGCACCGAGCCGGGGCACGAGGTCCTGCTGGAGCCCGGCACGCTGCTGGCCCGCGTGGCGGGCACCGCGCGCATGGCGGTGAACAGCGCCCACCACCAGGCGGTGCGGGCGGTGCCGGATGGCGTGGTGGTGAACGCCCGCGCCCCCGACGGGCTGGTGGAGGGCATCGAGAGCGCGCGCCACCGCTGGGCGCTGGGGGTGCAGTGGCACCCGGAATACGCGGTTGACCCGGCGGACCCGCTGATCCTGCGCGCCTTCGTGGAGGCCTGCCGCCATGTCTGACACCCCGCCCGATCGCCGCAAGGCGCAGCCCGGAGGCGCGGACCGGCTGGGCGCCGCGCCCGATCGCCGCAAGGCGCAGCCCGGAGGCGTGGACCGGCCGGGCACCGCGCCCGGTCGCCAGAAGGCGCAGCCTGGGGGCGCGGACCGGCCGGGCGCCCCGCCCGATCGCAGCAAGGCGCAGCCCGGAGGCGTGAATCAGCCGGGCGATGACGCCGCCGCCGCCGCGGCGCGCGGCGGCGAGCGCATCGCCAAGTGGCTGGCCCGCGCCGGCGTGTGCTCGCGCCGGGACGCCGAGAAGCTGGTGGCCGAGGGGCGCATCGCGCTGAACGGCGCGCCGGTGGCGCAGCCCGCCACCTTCGTCGGCCCGGAGGACGTGGTGCAGGTGGACGGCCGCGCGGTGCACGAGCCCGAGCGCACCCGCCTGTTCCGCCACCACAAGCCCGCCGGGCTGATGACCACCCACAAGGACCCCGAGGGGCGGCCCACCGTGTTCGACCGGCTGCCGCCCGGTCTGCCGCGCCTCATCAGCGTCGGTCGGCTGGACCTGAACTCGGAGGGGCTGCTGCTGCTGACCAATGACGGCGCGCTGTCGCGCCGGCTGGAGCTGCCGGAGAACGGCTGGACCCGCCGCTACCGCGTGCGGGTGTTCGGCGCGGTGGACGCCCGGGCCCTGGCGGCGCTGGCCAGGGGCGTGACCATCGAGGGCGTGCGCTACGGCGCCATCGAGGCCGGGCTGGACAGCCGCAAGGGCGACAACGCCTGGCTGACCGTGGCCCTGCAGGAAGGCAAGAACCGCGAGGTGCGCCGGGTGATGGCGCATCTGGGGCTGGAGGTGTCGCGCCTGATCCGCGTGGCCTACGGGCCGTTCCAGCTGGGCACCCTGCCCAAGGGTGCGGTGGAGGAGGTGAACCCCAAGGTCCTGCGCGAGCAGCTGGGCCTGGCCGCCCCGAAGCGGAGGGGCGGGTGAACATCCTGGCCGGGCGCTGGAAGGGCCGCAAGCTGCAGGCCCCGGAGGGCGCGGCCACCCGCCCCACCGGCGCCCGCGCCCGCCAGGCGCTGTTCGACATGCTGTGGCACGCCTCCTGGGCCGGGCGGGAGCGCGTGGAGGGCGCCCGCGTGCTGGACGCCTTCGCCGGCACCGGCGCGCTGGGGCTGGAGGCGCTGAGCCGCGGCGCCGCCCATGCCGACTTCCTGGAGAACCAGCCCGCCGCCCTTGCCGCCCTGCGCGCCAACCTGCGCGCCTGCGCCGGCGCCGAGGGCCGTGTGTGGCCCGCCGACGCGCTGCGCCCGCCGCGCGCCCCGCAGCCCTGCACCCTGGCCTTCCTGGACCCGCCCTACGGCCAGGACCTGCTGCCCCGCGCCCTGGCGGCGCTGGCGGCGGCGGGCTGGCTGGCCCCGGGCGCGCTGCTGTGCTGCGAGCTGGGGCCCAGGGACGCCCCGCCCGCCGAGGGCTTCGACACCCTGGCCACCCGCGCCCACGGCCCGGCGACGTGGCACATCCTGTCGCCCCGCTGACGCTGGACCGCCTGCTGGTGGTGCTGCCGGCGCCCGAGCTGGGCGGGGCGGAGCGGGTGGCGCTGCGCCAGGCCGCCGGGCTGCGCGCGCGCGGGACGCGGGTAGAGGTGCTGGCCGACCGCCGCCTGGGCGTGGCCAGCCCCGGCCTCGCCCTGCCCTTCGCCCATGACCCGCACCGCCCGGCGGCCGAGGCCCGCGCCGGGCAGCGCGCCCTGCTGGACGCCCTGCTGCGCCGCCGCCGCTGGGACGCCGCCCTGGTGCATTGCCCGCTGCCCGGCGAGGGGCTGGGCGCGCTGGAGGCGCTGGCCGCCGCCGGGGTGCCGGCCCTGGCGCACCACCACCTGGTGCGCCGCGACCTGGAGCTGCCGCCGGGCGAGCGCACGGCGCTGGCGGCGCTGCCCGGCGGGTTCTCCGCCGTGTCGGACCCGGCGGCGGCGCGGCTGGGGGCGCTGCTGGGGCGCCCCGTCGCCGTGCTGGGCAACGCCGCGCCGCCGCCGGTGGCGCGGGTGCCCGCCGCCCGGCCCTACGCGCTGTTCCTGGGCCGGCTGGACGGGCGTAAGGGCGCCGACCTGCTGCCGGCGGTGGCGCGGCTGGCCGCCCCGCTGCGGGTGGTGGCGGCCGGCGCCGGCCCCCTGGCCGGCACCCTGGCCCCGGCGGAGGAGGCGGGCTTCGTGGCCGACCCCCGCCCCCTGCTGGCCGGCGCCACCGCCCTGCTGATGCTGGGCGAGCACGAGGGGATGCCGCTGGCGGCGCTGGAGGCCCTGGCCGCCGGCTGCCCGGTGGTGGGCCGCCCCGAGGCGATGGAGGCCTGGGCCGGCGCCCCCTGGTGGGTGCCGGTGGGCCGGGACCCCGCCGCCATCGCCGCCGCGCTGCGCCGCCCGCTGCCCCGCCCCGGCCCCGGGGCCCTGGCCCCCCACGCCGAGGCGCCGCTGCTGGACCGGCTGGAAGCGCTGCTGCTGGCGGAACGGGCGCGATGAGCCCGCTGGGCGAGACCGCCGCCCCCTGGACCGGCCCGCTGCCGCCCGCCGCCGCCCTGGCGGTGCACGCCGCCGCCCCCGGCGCGGTGGAGCTGCGCTGGCCCGGCGGCCGGCTGGCGCTGCCGGGCGGCGCCGGCTGGCGCTTCGTTGCGCTGCCGGCGCAAGCGGGGCTGGTGCTGCACGCCGCCGCCCCGCTGACCCGGGCGCGCGGCGCCGCGCGGCCGCTGCTGCGCCTGTTCCCCGGCCCGCTGCCGCCCTGGTGGGGCTGGGCGCTGCCCGCCGGGGCACGCTGGGCGGGGCTGCCGCCGCGCCCGCTGCTGCGCGGCCCGCTGGACTGGCCGCTGCCGCCGCTGCCCGGCTGGCGGGTGAGGGCGCACACCCTGCGCGGCCACGCGGTTCTCCAGGGCGGCGTGCTGCGCGCGGCCGCCGGCTGGGAAGGCGTGCTGCAAGCGGAACCCGGGCCGGACGGGCGCGCCGCCGCGGCGGCGCCCGGCGCCTGAAGGCCGGAAGCCCCGGCCCTCAGCCCCGCCCGAACAGCCGGGCGAAGTCGGACGGGCCCAGCTTCAGGAAGGTGGGCCGCCCGTGCGAGCAGGTGGCGGCGCGCGGCGTGCGCTCCATGGCGCGCAGCAGCGCGTCCATCTCGGCGGGCGACAGGCGGCGGCCGGCGCGCACCGAGCCGTGGCAGGCCAGCCGCGCCACCGCGGCGTCCAGCCGGTTGGCCAGGGCCAGCCCCTCGCCGGAATCGGCCAGCTCCTCGGCCAGCTCGGCCAGCAGGGGGGCGGGGTCGGGGGCGCCCAGCAGGGCGGGCAGGGCGCGCACCAGCACGGCGCCGGGGCCGAAGCCCTCCAGCTCCACCCCCAGCCGCGCCAGCTCCGGCGCGGCCTCGGCCAGCAGGGGGGCGTGGCGGGTTTCCACCACGGCGGGCAGCAGCAGGGGCTGCGTCGCCACCGCGCCGTCCAGCAATTGCGCGCGCAGGCGCTCATGGGTCAGGCGCTCATGGGCGGCGTGCTGGTCCACCAGCACCAGGGCGCCATCCGGGGCTTCGGCCAGGATGTAGCAGTCCAGCACCTGGGCCAGGACGCGGCCCAGCGGGTGGTCGGCCGGGGCGGGGGCGGGGCCGGCCAGCGGCGGCGGGGCGGCCCAGCCCAGGGGCAGCGCCGCCTCCTGCACCTGGGCCGGGCGCGGGGCCGGGGCGTGGAAGGCCAGGGGCGGCGGGGCGGCCTGCACCGCCCCGGTGCCCAGGGCGCGCCGCAGGGCCGAGATGACGGCGCCGCGCACCCGGGCGGCGTCGCGGAAGCGCAGCTCGGTCTTCATCGGGTGGACGTTCACGTCCACCTCCGCCGGCGGCACCTCCAGGAACAGGGCGCAGGCGGGGTGGCGGCCGGGCGCCATCACCTCGCGGTAGGCGGCGCGCAGGGCGGCGCGCAGCACCGGGTCCTTCACCGGGCGGCGGTTCACCACCAAGTGCTGGTCGGCCATGGTGGGGCGGCCCCAGGCCGGGCCGCCGGCCAGCCCGCGCAGGGCGACGTCGCCCCCGGCTTCCACCGGCAGGCAGGCGGCGGCGAAGCCGGGTCCCAGCAGGTCGCGCACGCGGCCCTGCCAGTCGGCGGGCTCCAGCCGCAGGGCGGAGCGGCCGTCCAGCACCGCCTCGAACGCCACCTCGGGCCAGGCGATGGCCAGGCGGCGCAGCGCCTCCAGCGCCGCCTCGCCCTCGCGCGCCGGCGAGCGCAGGAACTTGCGCCGGGCGGGGGTGGCGAAGAACAGGTCCGCCACCTCGACGCGCGTGCCGGGCGGGCCGGCGGCGGGCTGCACCGCGCCCTTGCGCCCGCCCTCCACCGCCAGGGCGTGCGCCTCGCCGCCGCGCGGGCGGGTGGTGATGCCCAGCCGCGCCACCGCGCCGATGGAGGGCAGCGCCTCGCCCCGGAAGCCCAGCGTGCCGATGGAGAACAGCATCGCCTCCTCCGGCAGCTTGGAGGTGGCGTGGCGCTCCACGCACAGCGCCAAGTCCCCGGGGGCCATGCCGGCGCCGTCATCCTCCACCAGCACGCGGGCGATACCGCCGCCCTCCAGCTCCAGCCGGATGCGCCGGGCGCCGGCGTCCAGCGCGTTCTCCACCAGCTCCTTCACCACGGCGGCCGGGCGCTCCACCACCTCGCCGGCGGCGATGCGGTCGGCGGTGGCGGGGGGGAGGAGGCGGATGGGCATGCGCGGGCCCACCCTAGCAGGAAACGCCCTACTTCTGCAGCCGCAGCACCTCGGCCAGCAGCCCCTCGGTGGAACTGTCATGCGCCACCTTGCGGCCGTCCGTCAGCTCGCGCAGCAGGGGCGTGGCCAGCACCTTGCCCAGCTCCACCCCCCATTGGTCGAAGGGGTTGATGTCCCACAGGCAGCCCAGGCAGAACACCTTGTGCTCGTAGAGCGCGATCAGGCTGCCCAGGGACTGCGGGTCCAGGCAGGGCATGATGATGGTGGTGGAGGGGCGGTCGCCCGGCGCGGCGCGGTGCGGCGCCAGGCGGGCGATGGCGGCCTCGTCGGCGCCGGCCTCGCGCATGTCGGCGGCGATGGCGTCGGCGTCGCGGCCCACCATCAGCGCCTCGGCCTGGGCCAGGCCGTTGGCCAGCAGGATGCGGTGGTTCTCCTCGTGCCGGTGGTCGGCCTTGGCCACCAGGATGAAGTCCACCGGCACCGGGCGGGCGCCCTGGTGGATCAGCTGCATGAAGGAATGCTGGGCGCTGGTGCCCGGCTCGCCGAACACCACCGGGCCGGTGGCCCAGGGGGTGGGGCTGCCGTCGCGCCGCACCCCCTTGCCCAGCGATTCCATCTCCAGCTGCTGCAGGTGGGCGGGCAGGCGGCGCAGGCGCTCGTCATAGGGCAGCACGGCGCGGCGGTGCCAGCCCAGCGCGCCGACGTGCCACGCCTCCACCAGCGCCAGCAGCATGGGCAGGTTGTCCGCCAGCGGCGTCTGCAGGAAGTGGCGGTCCATCTCGCGCGCGCCGGCCAGCAGCGCCTCGAAGCGCTCCCACCCCAGGCACAGCGCCAGCGACAGCCCCATCGCCGACCACAGCGAGAAGCGCCCCCCCACCCAGTCGCGGAAGGGGAAGACCCGGTCGGCGGCGATGCCGAAGGCCTCGCAGGCCGCGAGGTTGGTGGACAGCGCGGCGAAGTGCGCCGAGGCGCCGTTGCGCCCCACGCTGGCCTCCATCCAGGCGCGCACCAGCCGGGCGTTGGCCATCGTCTCGGCGGTGGTGAAGGTCTTGGAGCCGACCAGCACCAGGGTGCGGCGCGGGTCCAGCATGGGCAGCACGGTTTCCCAGCCATGCCCGTCCACGTTGCCCAGGTGCACCGGGCGCATCGGGTCGCCGGCGCGCCACAGCGCGCGCGTGACCATGACGGGCCCGAGGTCGGAGCCGCCGATGCCGATGCTCAGCACCGTGTCGAAGCGCTGGTTGGTGGCGCCGCGGATCTCGCCGCGGTGCACGCTCTCGGTGAAGGCGCGCATGTAGGCCAGGGTGCGCAGCGCGTCCTCGTGCGCGCTGCCGCCGGCGCCGGGCAGCGGGCCGCGCAGCGCCATGTGCAGGGCGGCGCGGCCTTCCGTCTCGTTCACCGCCTCGCCGCGCGCCATGGCGTGGCGCTGCTCCTCCAGCCCCGCCGCGCGGGCCAGCGCGTGCAGCGCGCCCAGCACCTCGTCCGAGATGGCGGTCTTGGAGATGTCGAGCAGCAGCCCGGCGCCGCGGCGGTGGTAGCGGGCGAAGCGCCCCGGATCGGCGGCGAAGAGCGGGCGGATCGCGGTGGCGCCGGGCCGGCGCCCGAATTCCTCCACGGCCCGCCAGGCCTGCTGCAGCGCGTCGTCCATCGTGGGGCCCGAATCCGTGTGTGTGGCGGCGCGGAGGTTAGCGGAGGGCTGGGGGGGCGGGAAGGACGCCCGCCCTCACCAGTTCTGCACGGTGCGCGCGGCGAAGGCCGCCTGGAACACCAGCGCCGAGAAGTCGGAGGCGAGCTGGAACAGCTTGGGGTCCAGCCGCGGCAGGGCGATCAGCTCGTCGCCCGGGCGCGGGCCCTCGGAGGGGTCGAGCACCAGCTCGCCCGAGGCGCGGCGGATCATCATGCTGCGCGAGGAGCCACGCGCGGTGAAGCCGCCGGCCTGGCGCACGTAGTCGTTGATGGACAGCCCGCGGTCCCACACCACGGCGCGCGGCATCCCCACCTCGCCCGAGACCAGCACGGTGGAGGAGCGCTCGGGGATGACGATGACGTCCTCGTTCTCCAGCCGCACCGGCGAGCAGCGGCCGTTGGAATCGAACACCACCACCCGCCCCTCCGGCTGGGTGCGCCGGGCGCGCTGGAGGTAGGAGGCGACGAGCTGCGCCTCGGCCGAGCGGATGCCGGCCACGCCGGTGGTGGCGGCGGTGGCGGTGAACAGCTGGCGCTCCAGCCGCTCGGCCGCCTCCTCCATGGCGCGGCGCTGCTGCTGGGCCACGCGCGGGCGCAGCAGGTAGATGCTGTTGGTGTCGGCCAGGCCGGGGTCCACCGCGATGTGGTCCAGCGCCTGGCACAGCGTCACGTCGCGGTCGGTCACCAGCACGGAGGGGCCGATGCGGCTGCCCTCCACCATCACGCGCACGGTCTGGGCCGGGCGGTCGGTGATGAAGGTCACCACGTCCTGGTCCGACAGCGGCAGGTTCTGCAGCTCGGCCAGCGTGGCGTAGCGCGAGAAGGGGCGGCCGTCGCGGTTGCCGGTGATGATGGCGTTGGTGGCGCTCGGCAGCGGGCGGGCGTAGGCGATCAGGTCGCGCCCGCCCATCACCGCGCCCGGCACCTCGAACAGGAAGTTGTTGCGCACCGCGCCGTCGGCCTGCACCAGCGCGCGCTGGCGGCCGACCAGGATGGTGTCGCCCTCCTGCAGGCGCACCGCGGGCAGCTGGCCGTCCAGCAGGAAGCGGTAGAGGTCCACCTGCGCCACGCGCCCGCCGCCGCGCAGCACGCTGATCTCGCGGTAGGAGCCGCGGGTGGGGTCCACCCCGCCGGCGCGCACCAGGAAGTCCAGCACGGAATCCGCCGCCGAGCCGCCGAAGCGCCCGGGCGTGCGCACGAAGCCGGTGACGAAGACGCCGATGCGCTGGGTGGAGATCAGCACGGCGTAGACCTGCACCTGCTGGGTGTAGATGCGCCGCACCTCCGTCTCGATCACGCGCTGCACGTCGCCCGCGCGGGTGCCGGCCAGCCGCACCGGGCCGACCTGCGGCAGGAACAGGTTGCCCTGCGGGTCCACCGGCACGATGCCCTCGCTCTCCACCGCGCCCCAGACGCGCACGGAGACGCGGTCGCCGGGCTGCACGATGTAGTTGGGGTTGGGCGCGTCGGAGGCCGCGGTGGCGTCGCGCGTGAACAGTCCGGCGCCGAAGATGGCGCCCGGCCCGGCGGCGTTGCGCGGCCCCTCGCCCAGGGCGGTGGCGGTGCCCGCGCCGGCCTCGGCCTCCGTCGCCTCGCCCACCCGGGCGCGGGCGGGGGCGCCGGGCGGGGCGCGCAGCTGCCCGCCCAGCTGGGCCTGCAGCGCCTGGGCCTGGGCGGGCGTCAGGTTGGGCGGAATCAGCCCCTGGAGGTTCTGGGCGGCCGCGCCCGACACCAGCGCCAGCAGCGCCCCGACCACGACCACAGACCGCATGAAACCCCCGAACCCCGTCCCCGTCACGCCGCGTGCTCGCGCACGCCGGCCACCAGCAGCCAGCCCAGACCATACACCAGCGACAGCCCGGCGAACACGTAGAGGGTGGTCAGCGCCGGGCGCGGGTAGAGCGAGCGCTCGGCCAGGTTGGGCTCCACCACCCGCACCAGGAACAGCGCCTGGCGCTGGGCGTCGCTCAGCGCGCGCTCGTACTGCGCGGTGGCGGCGGCCAGGCTGCGCGCGGCGAACTCGCCTTCCAGGCGCAGGCGCTCGAAGTCGCCCAGGCGCTCCGTCACGCCGGTGCCGGCGGCGGCGACGCGGCGGCGCTCCTCCGCCAGCTGGGTCTCCGCGCCCTCGATGCGCGAGCGCAGGGACTGCACCTGCGGCGCGTTGGGTCGGGCGAAGGCCAGGGCCTGCTGCAGCTCGGTGCGCAGGCGCGTCAGCTCCGCCTCCAGCCGGCCCAGCGTCTCCACGTTGATGGCGGCGGCGCGGGCGGGGTCCACCGCCTGCTCGCGCTGGCGCAGGGCGGTGACCGCCGCCTGGGCGTCGCGCGCGCGGCCCTCGGCGCGCTCCAGCTCGGCGCGGGCGATGCGCAGGCTTTCCTCGCGCAGGCGGGCGTTCAGCTCGTTCACCCGCTCCTCGCCCAGGGCCAGCAGCGCGCGGGACAGCTCCAGGCTGTCGGCGGGGCGGAAGGTCCGCACCTTCACGGCGGTGATGCCGCTGTCGTGGTCCACCACGGCGCTGACCTGGCTGCGGTAGAAGGCCAGCAGGCGCTCGGCCTCCGGCTCGCTCCACCACAGGCGCAGCAGCGGGTCGGCCTCCGGGCGGCGGAACATCCCCACCAGGTCCAGCCGCTGCCGCAGCAGCCGCACCGCATCGTGCGAGAGCAGGAAGTCGCGCAGCCCGGCGGTGTCCTCGCCCGCCGCGCGGAAGCCGGCTTGGTTCAGCGCCTCGCCCAGCAGGGAGGTGGCGGAGCGCTGCTGCCCGCGCAGCAGGTAGCGGGATTCGCTGACGTATTGCGGCGCGGCCACCACGAACAGGTACAGGGCGGTCAGCAGGGTGGGCAGCAGCACGGCCAGGGCGAAGGGGTGGCGGCGCAGCACCCCCGCCCCGCCGGGCGCGGGGCGCAGCACCGGGCGGGCGTCGCCCTCGTCGCGCAGCCGCGCGGCGCCCTCGCGCTGGCGCGCGGGCAGCGGCAGGCGCCGCAGCAGCGAGGGCGGCGGCGCCGCCTGCTCCGCCTGGCCCTCAGAGGGCGCGGTAGGCGGCGAAAGCTTGGTCCATATCTTCATGGAAATGGAGCCTTCCCTCGGTGAGCACCGCGGCGGAGGTGCAATAGGACCGCACCAGCTCCTCGGCGTGGGAGACGAAGATCAGCGCGGCGCGGCCGCGGCGGGCCATCAGCTCCTCCCGCGCGCGGGCGGAGAAGCGGCTGTCGCCCGCGGCCACGATCTCATCCACCAGGTAGCAGTCGAAGTCCACCGCCAGCGACAGCGCCAGCGCCAGGCGCGACTGCATGCCGGAGGAGTAGGTGCGCACCGGCTGGCGCATCGCCGGGCCCAGCTCGGCGAATTCCTCGCAGAAGCCGATGGTCCAGCCGGCGGGGCGGCCGTAGATGCGCGCGACGAAGCGCACGTTGTCGGCCCCCGTCAGCGCCGGGTGCAGCGCCCCGCCATAGCCCAGCGGCCAGGAGATGCTCATGCCGCGCACGATGCGCCCGGCCGTCGGCGGCTCCACCCCCGCGATCAGGCGCATCAGCGTGGACTTGCCGGCGCCGTTGCGGCCCAGCACGCCGATGGCGTCGCCCCGGCGCACCCGCGCGTCCACCCCGCGCAGCACCTCGCGCCGCTGCCCGCCGCGCAGGTGGTAGCTCTTGTGCACGCCCTCCACCGACAGCACGCTCAATGCTCCCGGTAGGGCTCGGCCGCGCGGAGCGCCAGCAGCCCGAAGGCGTTGGCCACCAGGATGGCGGCGGCCACGTAGCCCAGGTCGTGGTGGTAGGGCACGATGGGGCCGTAATACGCCTCGCGGATGAACTCGAACACGTGCACGGTGGGCACGTGCAGCAGCAGCTCCTGCCCGCGCTGCGGCAGCCACCACACCATGAAGAAGGCGCCGAACACCGGGATGCCCAGGTAGGTGGCGGGGTGCACCACGCGGTCCACCGGCTGCTCGCCCGCCACGGCGGCGAGGGCGGAGATGGCGCAGGCCACGCCGTGCATCATCAGCCCCATCATGATGACGGCCAGCGCCACCCCCAGCGGGTCCTGCGGCCATTCGCCGGTGGCGATGCCCACCCCGCCCAGGAACACCAGCATCGCCACGATCACCGCCGCGACGTCCAGGATGCTGCGCGCGAGGATGACGTCGTGCAGGCGCACCCGCGCGTGGTAGAACAGCGGCAGGTTCGCCTCCGCCGTGGTGGCCGCGCGCGAGACGATGGAGCGCAGCAGGTAGTAGGGCATGTAGGACAGGATGTAGAACGGGAAGGTAGACATGCCCCCCGGCATCCGGTGCCCGATGGCCAGCTGGAAGCCGGCGATGGAGCCGGCCAGGATCATCGGCTCGATGAACAGCCACACGTAGCCCAGGTTGTCCCGCCCGAAGCGCGTGTGCAGCTCCCGCAGGATCAGCGCGCCCAGCACGTCGCGCTGCACGCGCAGGGCGGCGCGGAAGCCGCCGCCGGGCAGGATGGGGCGGTCGGACATGGCCGGCCCGGTCAGCGCCCCCCGCCGGCCAGCAGGGCGCGCGCGGAGGCGAAGGAGCCGTCCGGCTGGCGGCACGCCACCTGCGCGCGCTCGTTGAAGCCGGTGCCCAGGATGACCTCGCGGCATTCGCGGCCGGAGGCGGCGTGGTAGGCCCGGCCCAGCCGCGCCACCTCGGCCCCCGCCATGCCGGACTGGCCGGGCGCGGCGGCGGCGGCGAACTGCGCCACCGCGTCGCCCGCCGGGGCGGCGGTGGCGGCGGGCAGCGGCAGCGGCGCGGCGGACATGGTTCGCCCCGGGTCGGGCTGGAAGGCGGCCGCCAGCCCCGCCGCCCCGGGCACGGAGCCGCAACCGCCCAGCGCCAGCAGCCCCAGCGCCGCCCATGCCTTGGTGCCCCGTGCCATCGGTCCCTTCCGGTGCTGCATCGCGGCAACCTACACTCTGCCGGTGCAGGCAACAAACATCCGGCGCTGCGTGGTGATCACCGGCGCCTCGCGCGGGCTGGGGGCGGCGCTGGCGCTCCACCTGGCCGGGCCGGGCACCGCCCTGCGGCTGGTGGGGCGCGACGCCGCGGCCCTGGCCGAAGTGGCCGGCGCCTGCGCCGCCGCCGGCGCGGAGGTGGCGCACGCCCCCTGCGACGTGACGGACGCCCCGGCGCTGGCCCGGCTGCTGCGCGGCTGGGACGCGGCGCGGCCGGTGACGCACGTGGTGGCCAATGCCGGCGTCACCTCCGGCACGCCGGAGGATGGCGGGCTGGAGGACCCGGCCGCCGCCCGCCGCACCCTGGAGGTGAACCTGCAAGGGGCGATCAACGCGGTGGAGCCGCTGCTGCCCGCCTTCCGCGCCCGGCGGGCGGGGCAGGTGGCGCTGGTGTGCTCCGTCGCCGCCTTCCGCGGCCTGCCGGACAGCCCGGCCTACTGCGCCGCCAAGGCCGGGCTTTGGGCCTGGGGCGAGGGGCTGCGCGCCCGGCTGGCGCCGGAGGGGGTGCGGGTCAGCGTGCTGGCGCCCGGCTTCTTCCGCAGCGCCATGAGCGCGCGCTTCACCGGCGCCCACCCCGGCGAGCGCGACGCGGCGGCGATGGCCGCGGCGCTGTGGCGCGGGGTGGAGCGCGGCCGGGGCCGGGTGGTGGTGCCCGGCTGGCTGGGGGCGGGGCTGCGGCTGCTGGCCCTGCTGCCCTCCCCCCTGTCGGACCGGCTGGTGCGCCTGCACCGCTTCCGCATCACGGCAGCACGCTGACGCGCCCCGCCGCCTGCCGCGCGAAGGTGGAGGGGCGGTACATGTCCGCCACCTCCGCGCCCGGCAGCTCGAAGCGGCCGGCGGTGACGGCGCGCAGCCGCGCCGCCAGCCGGAACTCCCGCGCCTCCGGCGTCAGGGTGACGGCGGCGGCCAGGCGGTCGTCCAGCGCCGGCAGGGCGTCGGCCTCGCCCAGCTCGCCCAGGGCGGGGAAGCCGGGAGCGGCGCCGGGGCCCAGCCGCGCCACCACCTCCCACCCCGCTGGCAGGCCCTGCTGGATCATCGCCAGGTGGCGCTGGCCGGTCTCGGCGCGGGCCTCCAGCACCAGCAGGAAGTCCTGGCCCTGGCGCAGCGCGTCCAGGTTCAGCGGCGTGCCGTCCAGCGCCAGGAAGCGGCGGCGCACCGTCATGCCGCTGCGCCCGGCCGGCGGCGCCTCGGCCGGGATGCCGGTGACGGAGAGCAGCACGGGCAGCGGCGCCTCGCCGGCGTTGCGCAGCGTCGCGGGGCCGGCGAGGTCGAGCCGGCGCGGGGCGGGGGCGCCGTCCAGCGTGGCGCGCGGCGGCCGGGCGTCCTGGCCCAGCGCCGCCGCGGCCAGCACCGCCCAGGCGGCCTCCTGGGTGGAGGCCAGCGCCGGGGTCAGCTCCGGCCCCGGCAGGCGGGCGCGGGCGGCGGGCAGGTCCAGCCCGGCCTCGCGCGCCAGGGCGGCCACCGCCAGGGCGTCGCGCGCGGCCGAGCCGAAGTCATAGGCCCAGTCGCGCCGGGCCGGGGCGGCCAGGGCGGCGGCGAAGGCGCGGCGGGCGCGGGCCTCGTCGCCCGCGCGGGCCAGGGCGGCGCCCAGCTGGGCGCGGGCCAGCGGGGTGGGCAGGCTGTCCAGCTCCTCCGTCAGCCGCCGCGCCGCGCCCAGCCGGGGACGGCCGGCCAGCGCCAGCGCGTGCAGCCGCGCCGCCTGGGCGGCCCATTCCTCCGGCGTGTCGGCCGAGGTGTCCTCCAGCGCCTGCGACAGGTGCTCCAGCGCCGCCTCCAGCGCCGCCTCGGGCACCGCGGCGCCGGCGGCGCGGGCGCGCAGCAGCGCCTCCGTGGCGAAGGCGCCGGCCCAGTACTCCGGCTCGCCCTGCGCGCTCCACATCCCGAAGGAGCCGTCGTAGCGCTGCCGGGCCAGCACCGCCTCCACCACGCCCTGCATCAGCGGCTGCGGCGCGCCTTCCGCCGTCGCCGCCGCCAGCGCCAGCAGGCGGGAGGAGGATTGCTCCAGGCAGGCGAAGGGATATTCCGCCAAGGCGCGCAGCATCCCCGGCGCGTCGTAGCGCACGGGCGAGCCCAGCCGGGCGGTGGCGCGCCAGGTGCCGGGCAGGAAGCGCGCGGTGTCGGGCGCCAGCCGCGCCTCGGCGCCCGGCGCCACCTCCAGCGCGGCGGCGACGCTGCCCAGCGCGCGGGCGGGGCGCACGGTGATGCGCGCCTCCCGCGTCGCGCTGAAGCCCGCCGGCCCGGCGATGGCCAGGCGCAGCACGCCTTCCCCCACGCCGGTGGCGCGCAGGGCCAGGCTGGGCAGGGCGCGGGCGCCGGTGGCCAGGGTGGCCGCCACCCGCGCCGGGCCGGCCAGGGCCAGCGGCCCTTCCAGCGTGACGCTGGCCGCCACCTCGCCCGCCGGCAGTTCCAGGTTGTGCAGCAGCACCGGCACCGCGGCCTCGTCGCCCGGGGCCAGGAAGCGCGGCAGCACCGCCTCGGCCAGCACCGGGTCGCGCACCACCAGGGCGCGGGAGGCGGCGCCCAGCCTGGGGCCGGACCACGCCACCGCCATCAGCCGCAGCTCCCCCGCGAAGTCCGGCAGGTCCAGCGGCACCTGCGCCACCCCGTCCGGCCCGGCCTCCACCACGCCGGAGAACAGGGCGACGTTGCGCTGGGGGATGCGCAGGGCGCCCAGCGCGCCGAACTCGTCGCCGCCCTGGCGCAGCGCCGCCGCCGGGGCATCGGTGGGGGCCAGCAGGCGGCCGTAGTCGTCGCGGATGTCCACCCCCAGGGCGCGGCGGGCCATCAGCTGCGCCAGCGGGTCGGGCGAGCGGAAGCGGGTGAGGCGCAGGATGCCCTCGTCCACTGCCGCCAAGGTCAGGCGCACCGGGCCCTCGCCGCCGGCCACCCGCACCGGCACGGTGAGGCGGGTGTTCGGGCGGGCGCGCTCCGGGGCCTCGATGGCCACCTCCAGCCGGCGCGGCGCCGGGTCCAGCGCCAGCCAGGCCAGGCCCAGGGCGCGGGCGGGCTCGCCGGGGCGGTGCACGGTGACGGCGACGTGCGCGCCGGCGCCCCAGGCGGGGTCCACCGGCACCTGGATCTCCGTGCCCTCGGCGCGCACCTCCACCTCGCGCAGGCTCACCACGCGGTCGGTCAGCACCGCCACCGCGGCGATGCCGGCGAAGGGCGGCGAGAGGCGCAGCGTGGCGGTGGCGCCGGGGGCGTAGGCGGCGCGGTCGGCCGCCACGTCCACCTTGTCGGGCACCTCCGCGCTCTCGCTGCCCACCCAGCCGGCACGGAAGCGCAGGGAGGCGATGGCCAGCCCGCCTTCCTCGCGCGCTTCCAGGCGGTAGCGGCCGAAGGGCAGGGTGCGGGCGAAGCGCGCCGGGGCGCCGGGCGCGGCGCGGGCGGCGGCGGCATCCACCGCCTCGTCCGTCCACACCGTCTCGTAGCGCGCGGCGCCGCCGCGCAGCACGATGCGCCAGTCCGGCCGCTCCCGCACCAGGCGCAGCCGCAGCGCCATGGCCACCGGCTCCCCGGCGGCGTCGGTGGCCAGCACCTCGAAGGCGGCCTCCGCCCCCGCATCCACCGCCTGCGGGCCGCGGATGCCGATGAGGCGCGCCGGGGCGGCCACCGGCACCTCCAGCGTCGCCGTGCTGGCGCGGCCGCCGGGCTCCTGCACCGTCACCGCCAGGCTGCCCGACAGCGGGCGCGTCACGTCCGGGGCGCGCGGCAGCGCCAGGGACAGGGTGGCGCGGCCCTCGCCATCGGTTTCCGGCAGCTCCGCCGTCAGCAGGTCGGGGGCGAAGTCCTCGTCCTCCAGGCCGAACAGCACGCCGCGGTGGCGCGCCATGGTGCGGGAGGTGGACAGGCGCAGCTCCGCCCCGCCCGCGAGGCCGGAGCCGGGCGCGCCGTACAGGAAGCGCGCGGCAACCGGGATGTCCAGCGGCGTGCCGGGGCGCAGCGGGCCGGGGGCGGGGCCGGCCTCCACCGCCAGGCGCTCGGGCACGAAGCTGTCCACCCGGAAGCCCACGCTGCCGATGGGCGGGCGCTGCGGGTCGGCCAGCGCCTCCAGCGTCCAGGCGCCGGCCTGGGCGGCGGCGGGGAGGGCGATGGGCCAGTGGCCGCCGTCGCGCAGCACGTGCTCGGCCGCCACCTGGCCGTTGGGGCGGCGCAGGCGCAGGCGCAGCGGCAGGTCCTGCGGCAGCCCCGCCGCGTCGCGCAGCAGGGCCATGGCGTGCACCGTCTCGCCGGGGCGGAAGATGCCGCGGTCCAGCCACAGCAGCGCCTCCAGCGGGCCGGGGTGGGGCTGGCCCCCGGCGCCGCGGTCGGACAGGTCGAAGGCGGCCGCCG
Source organism: Sabulicella flocculans (assembly GCF_045449635.1). Classification (NCBI taxonomy): domain Bacteria; kingdom Pseudomonadati; phylum Pseudomonadota; class Alphaproteobacteria; order Acetobacterales; family Acetobacteraceae; genus Sabulicella; species Sabulicella flocculans. The sequence continues at coordinate 90,352 of NZ_JBJJBR010000012.1, forward strand.
TCAGGTCCAGCGGCACCAGCTCCTGCGCCGTCTCGGCGTGCAGGGCCACCGGCTCCTGCGCGCCCTCGCCGCGCAGCAGCGGGGCGGCGAAGCGCACCAGCCCGTCGGCGTCGGTGCGCGCCTCGGCCAGCACCTCGTTGGAGCGCGCCAGCAGCGCCACCCGCACCCCGGCCTCGGCGCGGGCGGTGGACAGGCGGCGCGCCTGGGCGGCCAGCCCGCCCGGCCCGCGCCAGGCCGTCAGCGCGATGTCCGTCACCACCACCGGCTGCGCGGCGGTGACGGCGCGCCCGCCATCGGCCGAGCGCACCAGCAGGATGTAGAGGCCCGGCTGCTCCAGCCCCGGCGGCAGCGGCAGGGCCAGGCGCTGCGGCTGGTTGGCCGGCGCGCGCGGGATGTCCACCGCGCCGGACCACACCTCGCGGCCCCATTGCTCCACCAGGGATTCGGCGGTCCAGGATTCCAGCGCCTCCTGGCCCAGGCGCCATTCGCGGCCCAGCGGCACCAGGGCGCGCTCCGTCACCCGCAGCACCTGCAGGCGCGCGGCGGCCACGTTCACCACCCCCAGCGGCACCTGGGCGCGCTGGCCGCGCGGCAGCAGGAAGGCGCGCCCGTCCAGCGCCAGGCGCGGCGCGCGGTCGGGCATGCGGATGCTGAAGGCGGTGTCGCGGTTCAGCCGCAGCCCGTCCTCGCCCGGCAGGCCGGCGCGCAGCACCACCCGGGTGGACGCGCCGTGCGGCAGCCCGGCGAGGCAGATCTGCTCGCCCTCCCGCGTCACCGCCAGGCCGGGCAGCGGCGGCTCGGTGCGCACCCAATCGGCGGGGGTCCAGCCGTCGCGGCGGGCGGGGGGCACGGTGAAGCCCAGGCAGGCGCGGGCGGGCTCGCTCTCGGGCTCGGTGTTGATGCGGGCCAGCAGCACGCCGGCGGCGCGGCGGGCGGCGGCCAGGGCCTCGGCGTGCCCGGGGTTGCCCGGCGCGCGCTCCACCACCGCCTGCAGGGCGGCGATCTGCTGCGCCGGGCGCTCCAGCCGCGCCAGCGCCTCGGCGATGACCAGCAGGGAAGGGATCTCCGCCTCGCCGCCGGGCACCGCCAGGAAGTTCTGCCAGGCGGCGTGCAGGGCGCGCTGCGCCTCGGGCGGGGTGCGGCGCAGCTGGGCGCGGGCCAGGGCCAGCCATTGCGCGGGGCTGGCCTCGCCCATCGCCACCCGCTCCTCCAGCGCGGCGGCCAGGGCGGCGGCGTCCGGGCGGCGCTCGGCGGCGGCGATGCGGGCCTCGGCGGCGGCGCGCTGCTGCGGCGTGGCCCCGGCGGGGAAGCGGCGCTCCAGCCCCTCGCGCCAGCCCTGGCTGTCGCGCGACAGGCCGGGCAGGTCGAAGGCGCCGGCGGCCAGCGGCCACAGCAGGCACAGGGCCAACACCCACCAACGCCGCATCGCCGCGCCCTTCCCCAAGCTCCGGCGCCAGCATAGCCGCTTCGCCGTGACGAAGGGTAACGTGGAGGGCTTGTCATTTGGCGTCCCGCCGCGCCACCCCTTCTATGGTGCAGACGCCCCCGCTGCGCCCCGCGCCCGGGCGGCCTGCCCTGCCGGAGTGCCGATGCGCCGCCTGTTCCTGCTGCTGTCCCTGCTGACCACCCTGCCCGCCCTGGCGCAGCAGGGCGCCATCCCCGTGACGACCGAGCCCGCGCGGGTGGGCCGCGTGCCCATCGAGGTGCTGGCCAACGGCACGGTGGTGGCGGAATCGGTGGTGACGGTCCGCACCCGCGTGGACGGCCAGATCACCGAGGTCCACGTGGCCGAGGGGCAGATGGTGCGGCGCGGCGACCGCCTGTTCACCCTGGACAGCCGCATCAACCAGGCGCTGCTGGCCCAGCAGGAGGCGCAACTGGCCGCCCTGCGCGCCCAGGCCACCCGCACCCAGGCCGACGCCGTGCGCTACCAGTCGCTGCGCGGCGAGGGCTTCGCCGCGGTGCAGCGCTTCGAGCAGGCCACCGCCGACGCCCAGGCGGCGGCGGCCAACGCCCGCGCCATGGAGGCGCAGATCGCCCAGACCCGGCTGAACCTGGAATTCGCCCAGCTGGTGGCGGAGGCGGACGGCAAGCTGGGCGCCCTGCCGCTGCGCGTGGGCAACTTCGTGCGCGCGGCGGAGAACACCCCGCTGGCAACCATCACCCAGATGGACCCGGTGCTGGTGCAGTTCGCCGTGCCCGAGCGCTGGCTGCCGCAGCTGCGCGCCGCGCTCTCGGCGCCCGAGCCGCTGCCGGTGCGCGCCACCCCGGACGGCGACGGCCAGGCCACCAGCGAGGGGCGGCTGGTGTTCGTGGACAGCGCGGTGGACGTGCAGACCGGCACCATCCAGCTGCGCGCGCGCTTCGCCAACCCCGCGGGGGCGCTGTGGCCCGGGCAGTACGTGCGCGTCACCCTGTCCCCCGCGGCGGAGGAGAACGCGGTGAGCGTGCCCGCCGCCGCCGTGCAGGCCGGGCAGAACGGCCGCTACCTGTTCGTGCTGGCGCCCGACGGCACGGCGCGGCGGCGCGGCGTGACGCTGGTGCGCACCCTGCGCGACCGCGCCATCGTCCGCGGCGAGGTGGCGGACGGCGAGAAGGTGATCGTGGACGGCGCCCAGCGCGTGACCGACGGCGCCCGCGCCGCCGAGCGCGCCCCGCAGCCCGCGCCCCAGCGCGTCTCCCAGGCGGGCTGAGGCCATGCACGTCTCCGAGCTCTGCATCCGCCGCCCGGTGATGACCATCCTGCTGTCGCTGGCCGCCATCGCGGCGGGGATCGTCGCCTACACCCGCCTGCCGGTGGCCGCGGTGCCGCGGGTGGACTTCCCCGTCATCTCCGTCTTCGCCTCCTTTCCCGGCGCCAGCCCGGAAACGATGGCCACCTCCGTCGCCCTGCCGCTGGAGCGCGAGTTCTCCACCATCGCCGGGCTGGAAAGCATGAACAGCACGTCGGGGCAGGACACGCTGAACCTGACGCTGCAGTTCCAGCTGGGCCGCAACATCGACAGCGCGGCGCAGGACGTGCAGGCGGCGCTGACGCGCGCGCAGCGGCGCCTGCCGGTGGACATGACCATCCCGCCCTCCTACCGCAAGGTGAACCCGGCGGACGCGCCGGTGCTGCTGCTGACGCTGGGCGGCGGCGACGTGCCGCTGTACCGCTTGCAGGACGTCGCCTCCACCATCATCGCGCCCGCGCTGTCGCGCGTGGCGGGCGTGGCGCAGGTGACCACCTTCGGCGAGCAGATCTTCTCCGTGCGCGTGCGCCTGGACCCCGACCGCATCGCCGCCATGGGCATGGCGTTCGACACGGTGGGCCAGGCCATCCAGGCCGCCAACAGCAACGCCCCCGTCGGCCTGCTCACCGGGCGCCAGCAGCAGCTGACGCTGCGCGCCAACGACCAGCCGCAGGACGCGGCGGCCTTCTCCAACCTGGTGGTGGCCGGGCGGGCCAACGCCCCGGTGCGCCTGGGCGAGATCGCGGAGGTGGCGGACGGCGTGCAGAACGAGCGCGTCGCCTCCTGGCGCGACGGCCAGCGCGCCCTGGTGCTGGCGGTGTTCCGCCAGCCCGACGCCAACACGGTGGACGTGGTGGACGGCGTGCTGGGCAACCTGGACGCCATGCAGTCCGCCCTGCCGCCCGGCGCGCGGCTGGGGGTGATGCTCGACCGCTCGAAGTCCATCCGCGCGGCGGTGCACGACGTGCAGGAATCGCTGGTCATCGCCATCGGGCTGGTGGTGCTGGTGTGCTTCCTGTTCCTGCGCCGCGTGACGGCGACGCTGATCCCCTCGGTGGCGGTGCCGATCAGCCTGTGCGTCACCTTCGGGCTGATGTACGCGCTGGGCTACGGCATCGACAACGTGACGCTGCTGGGCCTGACCATCGCGGTGGGGCTGGTGGTGGACGACGCCATCGTGGTGCTGGAAGCCATCGTCCGCCACGTCGAGGAAGGGATGCGCCCGCTGGAGGCCGCCATCCGCGGCGCGAAGGAGGTGGGCTTCACCGTGCTCTCCATCACGCTGTCGCTCATCGCGGTGTTCCTGCCCATCCTGCTGATGGGCGGCGTGGTGGGGCGGGTGTTCAACGCCTTCGCCGCCACCGTCTCGCTCGCGGTCATCGCCTCGCTGGTGGTCTCGCTGACGCTGACGCCGCTGATGGCCAGCCGCATGCCGGCGCGGCACGGCCAGCCCGGCTGGCTGGACCGCACGCTGGAGCGCGGCTTCGTGGCGGTGGAGCGCGGCTACGCCTGGATGCTCGACCTGTCGCTGCGCTTCCGGCTGGTGGTGTGGGCGCTGTTCGTCGCCTCGGTGGTCGGCGCGGGGTGGATGGCGGTGAAGATGCCCAAGGGCTTCTTCCCCATCGAGGACACCGGGCTGCTGCAGGTCTCCACCGAGGGGCCGCGCGGCTCCTCCATCCTGGCGATGAGCGAGATGCAGGCGCGCGTGGCCGGCATCTTCGAGCGCAGCCCGCACGTCACCTCCGTGGTGTCCTCCGTCGGCGCCACCGGCGGCTCGGCCTCCATCAACCAGGGCCGGCTGTTCGTGGAGCTGAAGGAGCGCGGCGACCGCCCGCCGGTGGAGCAGGTGATCCAGGAGCTGCGCCGCCAGGCCAGCGGCGTGCCGGGGATGCGCGTGTTCATCCAGCCGATCCAGAACATCTCCTTCGGGGCGCGGCAGGCGCGCACCCTCTACATCTACACCATGCAGGGGCTGCGGCTGGACGAGCTGTACGACTGGGCGCCGCGGCTGGAGCAGCGCCTGGCCCGGCTGCCGCAGTTGCAGGACGTCAACACCGACCTGCAGCTCGACAGCCCGGTGGTGATGGTCAACGTGGACCGCGACCGCGCCACCAGCCTGGGCGTCTCGGTGGACCAGGTGCGGCAGGCGCTCTACTCCGCCTTCGGGGCGCGGCAGATCTCCACCATCTACGGCCAGGCCAACGCCTACCCGGTGATCCTGGAGGCGCTGCCGGAGGACCAGCGCGACGAGACGGGGCTGGCCAAGCTCTACCTGCGCGCCAACACCGGGCGGCTGGTGCCGCTCTCGGCGCTGGCCACCATCGAGCGGCGCTCCGGCCCGCTGACGGTGGGCCACCAGGGGCAGCTTCCCGCCGTCACCATCGGCTTCAACACCGCGCCCGGCGTGGCGCTGGGCGACGCGGTGAACGCCATCCGCGCCGTGGAGCAGGAGATGGGCATCCCGCCCACGGTGGTGACCGGCTTCAGCGGCTCGGCGCAGGTGTTCCAGCAGGCGCTGGCCGGGCAGGGCTGGCTGGTGCTGGCCGCGGTGCTGATCATGTACGTGGTGCTGGGCGTGCTGTACGAGAGCTTCATCCACCCGCTCACCATCCTGTCCGGCCTGCCGGCGGCGGCACTCGGCGCCTTCGGCACGCTGTGGCTGTTCGGCATGGACCTGAGCGTGATCGCGGTGATCGGCGTGCTGCTGCTGATCGGGCTGGTGAAGAAGAACGCCATCATGATCGTGGACGTGGCGCTGCACCGCCAGCGCCAGGGCGCGCCGCCCCTGCAGGCGGTGCGCGAGGCCTGCGTGGTGCGCTTCCGCCCCATCCTGATGACGACGCTGGCCGCCGCCGCCGGCGCGGTGCCTATCGCCGCCGGCTGGGGCGCGGCGGCCGAGCTGCGCCAGCCGCTGGGCATCGCGGTGGTCGGCGGCCTCGCCGTCTCGCAGGTGCTGACGCTGTTCGTGACGCCGGTGCTGTTCCTGGGCTTCGAGGGGCTGGCGCGCAAGCTGTCGCGCGGGCGCGGCGCGGTGGGCCAGCAGCCGCCGGGCGCGCCGGCGGAGTGACCGGGGCGCTGATTCCGTTCGGCGGAACCAGGGTCCGGCACGTCGAGGGCGCGAGCGGATCGCGCCCTACCGCCTGACGACCGCCACCACGTAGCGGCACGGCGTCGTGGCGCTGGGATTCTCCATGGCGCAATCGCGCGGCGTCGAGAGGTCATAGGCCAGGCAATCCCCGGCGCGCAGGCTGTGGCGTTCCTCGCCCTCCTCCACCTCCAGCCGGCCGCTGCGCACCCACAGCACCTGCCCGCGCAGGAAGCGGTAGCTCTCGGCCGGATAGGGCACGCGGGCGCCGGGCGGCAGCTCCACCTCCACCAGCTCGGGCTCGGCGCCGGGGGGCGAGACGGCGCGGCGCAGGTAGCCGGTGCCGGGGTCGGTCCAGCGCGGCTGCTCGGCGGCGCGCAGCACCCGGCCCGGCCCGCCATCGGCCTCCGCCCGCGCCAGCAGCGCGGAGACGGTGAGGCCCAGCGCGCCCGAGAGCCGCCCCAGCAGCGCCGCGGTGGGCGAGGATTCCGCACGCTCCACCTTGGAGATCATGGCGCGCGACACCCCCGACTGCGCGGCCAGTTCCGCCAGGCTCCAGCCGCGCGCCTCGCGCTCCCGCCGGATGCGGGCGGCGAGCAGCGCGTCCATGCCGTCGTTCATCATGATGGACATATCCGCACTTTAGTGGAATCCTGCGCCCATGGCGAGCACCGGACACAATGGCGGCCCCCCGCTGGATCCCGACGGGTCCTGGCGCCTGTTCTGCTGGCGCCAGGCGCATCGCCGCGCCTGGAAGCAGCCGGGGCGCGAGGTGGTGCTGCGAAGGCTGGCGCGGGCCGAGGAGCTGGGCATGAGCCATCGCGACTACACGCTGGAGATCATGGAGCGGGGCCGCTACCTGTGACGATCGAGGAGATCACCGCGCCCGAGCCGGCCCTGGCCGAAATCCTGGCCGCCTGCGTCGCCGATGGGGCCAGCGTGAACTTCCTGCAGCCCTTCACCGTGGCCGAGGCCGAAGCCTGGTGGCGCGCGAAGCTGGCCGCGCCCGGCGCGCGGTACCTGCTGGTGGCGCGGGTGGAGGGCGTGGTGCGCGGCACCGTCATCCTCGAACCCGCCCCGCAGCCCAACCAGCGCCACCGCGCCGACATCACCAAGATGCTGGTGCATCCCGGCTTCCGCCGCCGCGGCCTGGCGCGCGCCCTGCTGGGGGCCGCCGAGGCCAAGGCCCGCGCCCTGGGCCACACCCTGCTGACGCTGGACACGGAGGCGGACAGCCCGGCCCGCGCGCTCTACGAGGCGATGGGCTACCGGCTGGCCGGGGTCATCCCCGGCTACGCCATGCGCGCCGATGGCTCGGGGCTGGCGGGCGCGGCCTTCTTCTACAGGATGGCCTGAAGGTCGCCCTCATGCGCCGCCACGCGGCGGCCGCCCTGCTGCACCAGCTGCAGGCCGATGTCGGCATAGACGCGCGCATGCGCCTCGCCCACGTCCAGGAAGGCGGGGCGCACGCCGTTGCGCTCGCACAGGTCGCGGAAGCGCCAGATGGCCGAGACGGCGTCGCGCCGCGGCCCCAGCGGGTCGCCCTGCGCGGCCCACACCGCCTCGCCGCGGGTGAACACCAGCGTGGCCTCGCCGCGCTCGCCGGTGATGGCGGCGTCGCCGGCATGGGGCGCGCTGCCGTGCGCGGCGCGCAGGGCGGCGGCGGCGGCGGCGTCATAGGGCGCGGGGCGGATGCGCACCGGGCGCAGCAGGCGGAAGGCGCCCAGCAGCAGCAGCAGCGCGGTGACGCCCACGGTGAAGCGCAGCTGCGCGGGCGCGAGGCGGGAGAAGGGCACCTCCCACCAGAAGGCGTCGGCCACGCGGCCGGCATAGGCCACCAGCGCCAGCGTGACGCCGCAGAAGCCCACCGCCACCAGCGGCAGCGCCATGGTGGCCGAGAGCGGTTCGCTCAGCAGCCGGCTGTCGCGGTAGAAGGCGCCGCGCATCGTCGCCAGGAAGCCGGCCACCAGCAGGAAGGCGCCGATCACCCACCAGGCTTCCTCGCGCAGCAGGGCGATCAGCGCGCCGTTCAGCAGCAGGAAGATGGCGGCCCCCCAGGCGATGGTCAGCCGCCGCGCCAGCCCGAAGGCCATCACCAGCAGCAGCGAGCCGACGACGGAGGCGGCGAATTGCGACGCCACCGCGGCCTCGGTCCCCGCCCATTCCACCAGCACGGAAGGGCGCACCGGCAGCGCGCCCAGGAACACCAGCAGCCCGCCGCCCAGCGCCACCAGCCCGGCCAGCGCCGGCACCTCCAGCGGCATGGCGCCGCGGCCCAGGGCCGAGAAGGCGCCGCGGCGCTGCCCCAGCTCGAACCCCGCGAACAGGAAGCCGGAGATGAACAGCGGCACGATGTAGTAGAACAGCCGGAACACCAGCAGCGCCCCCACCACCTCCGCCGTGCCCAGGTAGGGCGACAGGCCGATCATGATGGCGCCGTCGAACACCCCCAGGCCGCCGGGCACGGAGGCCGCGATGCCGGCGGCGTAGGCGGCGAGGTAGATGCCGACGAACTTCAGGAAGGTCAGCCCCTCGGAGGGCGGCAGCAGCACGAAGAAGATCGCCGCCGTCACCGCCACGTCCACCGTCGCCAGCGCCACCTGCGCGAAGGCCAGCGGCGTGGAGGGCAGCTCCACCTCATGCCCCCACAGCCGCACCGAGCGGCGGAAGCGCGACACCAGGATGTAGGCCAGCACGATGCCGAACAGCGGCAGCGACAGCGCCTGGAAGGCCCAGCGCGGCAGCAGGTCGTTGAAGGGCAGCACGTCGGGCTCGAAGGCCAGCACCGCGCCGCCCAGCGCCATGCCGCCCAGCCCGAAGGTGAGTGAGGTGAAGCCGATGACCTTGCCGATCTCGACCGGGGTGTAGCCCCAGGCGGAATACAGCCGGAAGCGCACGGCGGCGCCCGACACCGCCGCGAAGCCCAAATTGTGCGCCAGCGCGTAGCCGCAGAAGGAGGCCAGCAGCGCCCGGCCGAAGGAGGATGGCTTGCCGGCGTAGCGCGCGCCCAGCCAGTCGTAGAGGCCCAGCACCGCATAGGCCAGCACCGTCAGCCCGGCGCCCCACCACAGGGCGGAGGCCGGGATGGCCTCCATCGCCGCCGTCACCTGCGCCACCGACAGGTTGCGGAACTCCCGCTGCACCACCCAGACGGCGCCGACCAGCAGCAGCAGGCCGAACACCGTCGGCCCATGGCGCTTCAGCAGGGGCAGCCAGCGCGCCACGTCAATCCCGCGCGAGGGCGGCTTCGATGAGCCGCACCGTCTCCTCCACCCCCGTCACCGCGACCGTGCCGCCGAAGCGCGGGCCCTCGCTCTTGCCCAGCAGCACCTCGTACAGCGCCTGGAACCAGGCGCGGCCGACGCCGTCGCTGCCATCCTTGTTCTTCGTCAGGAAGGGGCCGAAGCGGCCGGCGTCATAGACCACGTCCTGCAAGGCCCTTTCCTTGTCCGGGCCCGGCGGCATGGCCAGGAACTCCACCTCGCGCTCGCGCAGCAGGGCGGCGAGGCGCGCCAGCCCCTCCCGCTCGTCGGGTGTGGGCGCGCGGAAGGCGCGGGCGGGGGCGATGAAGTCGCGCCAGAAGGCGCAGGCGTGGCGCACCAGCTTGTCCAGCAGCGGCTGGTTCTCCGGCGTCGCGCCGGGCAGGTACTTGGCCACATAGGCCCAGAGCTTCGCCGGGTCGTCGGTGTTGGCGATGCCGGCGAGGTTCAGCAGCGTGGCGAAGGAGACCGGCGGCGGCTGCGGCGCCGCGCCGTCGGGGTGGATGAACCAGGCCGGGCTGGCGGGGTCCGCCACCTTGGCGGTGCCGGCCAGCCAGTCATCCACCGCCCGCGGGATCACGCCCTTGTGCAGCCGCTTGGCCGAGCCGGGCGAGGCGAACATGAACCAGGCGAGCGATTCCGGCGGGCCGTAATCCAGCCACTCCTCGATGCTCAGCCCGTTGCCCTTGCTCTTGCTGATCTTCTGGCCGAGCTCGTCGTTGAACATCTCGTAGGTGAAGGTGACCGGCGGCTCCTTGCCCAGCACGCGGCAGATGGCGCTGCTGAGCTTCACGCTGTCGATCAGGTCCTTGCCCGACATCTCGTAGTCCACGCCCAGCGCGTACCAGCGCAGCGCCCAGTCGGCCTTCCACTGCGCCTTGCAATGGCCGCCGGTGACCGGGGTCTCCCAGCGCTTGCCGTCCTCGTCCGTCCAGACCAGCGTGCCGTCGGCGCGCACCTCCTCCATCGGCACCTGCATGACGATGCGGCTGACGGGATGCACCGGCAGGAAGGGCGAGTAGGTGGCGCGGCGCTCGGCGCCCAGGGTGGGCAGGATCACCTGCCGCACCTCCTCGTGCACCTCGGCCATCCGCAGCAGCGCGGCGTCGAAGGCGCCGGAGCGGTAGACGTCGGTGGAGGAGGCGAATTCGTAATCGAAGCCGAAGGCGTCCAGGAAGGCGCGCAGCCGGGCGTTGTTGTGGCGGCCGAAGCTGTCATGGGTGCCGAAGGGGTCGGGCACCTCGGTCAGCGGCTTGCCCAGGTGCGGGCGCAGCACCTCGGGGTTGGGCACGTTGTCGGGCACCTTGCGCAGCCCGTCCATGTCGTCGCTGAAGGCCAGCAGTCGGGAGGGCAGGCCGGTCAACGCCGTGAAGGCGCGCCGCACCCAGGAGGTGCGCGCCACCTCCCCGAAGGTGCCGATGTGCGGCAGGCCCGAGGGGCCGTAGCCGGTCTCGAACAGCGCCTCGCCTTTGCCCTGCGCCTGGAGGCGGTCGCGCAGCTTGCGCGCCTCCGCGAAGGGCCAGAGGGGGATGCTCTCGAAATCCGCCATGCCGGGGGAGGTGCCATCGCCCCCCGCCCGGGTCAATCTCGTGCCCATGGAAACCGACATCCCCGCGGTGGTGGCCGAGGTCACGGCCGCCTTCGAACGCTACGAGACGGCGCTGGTCACCAACGACGTCGCCACGCTGGACGCGCTGTTCTGGCGCGACCCGCGGGTGCTGCGCTACGGCGCCACCGAGGTGCTGCATGGCTGGGAGGAGCTGGCGGCCTTCCGCGCGTCGCGCCCCTCCAAGGGCCTGGCGCGCACGCTCGGGCGCACGGAGATCCACAGCTTCGGCCGGGATTTCGCCGTGGCCAACACAACCTTCACCCGCGAGGGGCAGGCGCGGCTGGGCCGCCAGTCGCAGACCTGGGTGCGCATGCCCGAGGGCTGGCGCGTGGTGGCCGCCCACGTCTCCTGGATGGATTGACCGGCCCTGCGGCGCGCGCAACGGTGCGGCACAGGATTCCGGAAGAGGAAACGAACCATGCAGGGTGAAGACGAGGCGCTGTTCCAGAAGGGCCTGCCGATCCGCCGCGAGGTGCTCGGCGCCGACTACGTGGATGGCTCGCTGGCCAGGGCCGACGACTTCATGATGGCCTTCCAGCGCATCACCACCTCCTGGGCCTGGGGCATGGCCTGGGGCGACCCGACGCTGGACCGCAAGACGCGCTCCATCATCAACCTCGCCATGCTCACCGCCATGGGCAAGATCCCCGAGGTGAAGCTGCACGTGAAGGGCGCGCTGAACAACGGCGTTTCCGTGGACGAGATCAAGGCCACGCTGTCCCACGCCTCGGCCTATTGCGGCATCCCGGCGGCGCTGGACGCCTTCAAGGCGGCGCATGAGGTGCTGTTGGCCGAGGGCGCCATCATCCCGGCCGCCGCCGCCGCGCCGGCGCCGGATGCGCCGAGGAAGGACAAGGGCAAGAAGAAGAAGTGACCGCCATGCGCCTCGCCTTCGCCGGCATCGGCAACATGGGCTGGCCCATGGCCGCCAACCTGGTGAAGGCGGGCCACGCCGTCACCGCCTGCGACCTCTCGGCCGGGCGCGCCGCCGCCTGGGCGGCCGAAACCGGCGGGGCCGCCGCCGCCAGCCCCGCCGAGGCGGCGCGCGACGCCGAGGCCTTCCTGTGCATCCTGCCCACCTCCAGGGAAGTGGCGGTGGTGGCGGAGCAGGTGGCGCCGGTGCTGGCGCCGGGCGCGCTGTTCGTGGACCTCACCTCCGGCAACCCGTCCCGCACCGCCGAGATCGCGGCGATGCTGGCCGGGCGCGGGGTGCGGGTGGTGGACGCCCCGGTGTCCGGCGGCGTCTCCCGCGCGAGAACGGGCGAGCTGGCGATCATGCTGGGCGGGGCGGAGGCCGACATGGACGCCGCCGAGCCCATCCTGCGCGCCATGGGCACCTCGCTCCATCGCTGCGGCCCGGTGGGCGCCGGGCAGGCGATGAAGGCGCTGAACAACCTCTCCTCCGCCGCCGGCTTCCTGATCGGCATCGAGGCGCTGCTGATCGGCCAGAAATTCGGGCTGGAGCCGGGCAAGATGGTGGACGTGCTGAACGCCTCCACCGGCATGAACAACTCCACCCAGAAGAAGTTCCGGCAGTTCGTGCTGAGCCGCCGCTTCGACAGCGGCTTCGGGCTGGAGCTGATGGTGAAGGACCTGGGCATCGCGCTCGACGTGGGGCGCGAGAATGGCGTCCCCACCCCCTTCGCCGCCCTGTGCCGGGAGCTGTGGGCCAGCGCGTCGAGCCACCTCGGCCCGGGCGAGGACCACACGGCGGTCGCCAAGTTCAGCGAGGCGCTGGCGCGGCAGGTCCTTGCCTCCAACTGACCTGGGCCGCTTCCTCGCCGCCCAGGCGCCGGCGGTGCTGGCGGCGGTGGAGGCGGAGCTGCGGGCGGGGCGCAAGCGCACGCACTGGATGTGGTTCATCTTCCCGCAGCTGCGCGCCCTGGGCCGCAGCGAGACGGCGCGCTTCTACGGCCTGGCCGACGTGGCGGAGGCGCGGGAGTTCTGGGCGCACCCGGTGCTGGGGCCGCGGCTGGCCCACCATGCCGGGCTGGTGCTGGCCGCGCCCGGGGCGGACGCCACCGCCATCATGGGCACCCCGGACGACCTGAAGCTGCGCTCCTGCGCCACCCTCTTCGCCCTGGCCGCGCCGGGGGAGGCGGTGTTCCCCGCCATCCTGGCGCGCTTCTTCGGCGGCGCTGGCGACCCGCTGACGCTCAGTGGTGCTTCCAGATGATCTCCGCCGGGTGATCCTCGGTGGGGTTCACCTCCAGCATCTGGCCGTTGTTCACGCTCTGCCCGGTGAAGGCCAGGATGAAGCCCCAGTGGGAGACGACCAGCGTGTGCGCCCAGTCGTCCAGCGCCGCCATCTCGGCGCGGAACAGGCGGGCGCGGGCCTCCACCTGCTCGGCGGGCTCCTCCACCGCCGGCCACCACATCTCCCCCAGGGCGGGGAAGTCCAGCCCGGGGAAGCTGGCGCGCAGCCGGCTGAGCGGGGAGCCGACGTCGCAGGTGAAGGCGTAGCGCTCCCGCACCGTCGGCGTGATGGTCAGCGGCACGCCCAGGCGGCGGGCAGCCGGCAGCGCCGTCTGGATGGCGCGGGTGTAGGGGGAGGCGATGATGCGCCGGATGTCCCGCCCGGCCAGCGCCGCCGCCGCTTCCTCCGCCTGCTGGTGGCCCAGCGGGGTCAGGGCGGGGTCCTTGATGCCGGGGTCCTTCCGCGTCCGCGTGAAGTGGAGGTTGAACTCGCTCTGTCCGTGGCGCAGCAGGATCATGCGCGCAAGCTGGGGGCCCCTGTGCCCGCTGTCCAGCATCGGCGCGCGAACATTGCGCCCCTGCCATGCCGTGCCTAAGTAGGGGTCTTCCCGGAGGTCCCGATGCAGGGCGGTTTCCCGATTGACCTGATCCTCTTCGCCATGGTGGCGGCGTTCCTGGTGCTGCGGCTGCGCTCCGTGCTCGGCAAGCGCACCGGATTCGAGCGCCCGCCCCAGGCGCCCGGCGTGCCCGGCGCCGAGGCGCGCACCGCCCGCGCCGAGGGCGTGCAGGAGGAGGTGATGCCCGCCCGCCGCGACGGCGCGCGCCGCGCCATCCCCGACGCGCGCGGCCCGGTGGGGCAGGCGCTGTCGCGCATCGCCGCGGCCGACCGCAGCTTCACGCCCGACGCCTTCCTGGACGGCGCGGAGGGCGCCTTCCGCATGATCGTCGCCGCCTTCGCCCAGGGCGACCGCCAGACCCTGCGCGCCCTGCTGGACGACGCCACCTATGCCGGCTTCGAGGGCGCCATCTCCGCGCGCGAGAACGCGGGCGAGAGCCAGCGCACCGAGATCCGCCACATGCACGAGATGGCGATCGAGGGCGCCGACCTGCGCGGCCACACCGCCGAGGTGACGGTGCGCTTCACCTCCGATCAGGTGAACATGACCACCGGCCGCGACGGCGCCATCGTCGCCGGCTCGGACGCCATCACCGAGGTGGTGGACGTGTGGACCTTCCAGCGCGACGTTTCCAGCGGCGACCCGGCCTGGAAGCTGGTGGCGACGCGCAGCGTGTGACCTGCGGCGGCCGGCGCCCGCGCCGCCGCCTCATGGTTGCTGCAGCAGCGAGGCCAGGGCCGCGCGGCTGGTGTCCACCAGGCCGCGTGCGTCGGCGAACAGGGTGGCCGCCTGGAAGGTCGCCAGGAACAGCACCCCGTACAGCACCCCCGGATGCAGCCGCGCCGCGGTCTCCACGCCCTGTGTCAGGCGGCGCGGCAGGCGGGCACCCGAGGCCAGCACCGCGATCGCGGCCCCGATCATCGCGCCGCCCAGAATGTCCGACGGGTAGTGCAAGCCGAAATACACCCGCGGCAGGCAGACCACCACCAGCGCCCAGGCCAGCGCGAACAGGCCGGCACGGCGATGCACGAGGAAGACGGAGGTCGCCAGCACGAAGGCCAGCACGGCATGGTCGCTGGGAAAGCTTCCCCAGTCGCGCAGGGTGTGGGGGTCCAGCCCAGGGGACAGCCGGAAGCCGGCGGCGATGATCTCCGGGTCGTGCAGGGGCCGGACGCGCGGCGGCAGCAGGTTCTGCAACGCCCGGGCCAGGCCGACCGCGGCCACCGTCGCGACGATCGCCCGCAGCGCCGGCAGGGCCACGGCCGGGAAGCCGCGCCGGCCCCAGGCCCACCACAGCAACGCGACCGGCAGGCCCAGCTTGATCAGCGAGGAACGGATGGCCTCGAGCAGGACGCGGTCCACGATCCATTCGCGCCCGACCTGCCTGTTCAGGAACAGCAGGATTTCGTTGTCCAGCCCGCCCATCGCCACCGCACTATTTGCTTATTCATATTCCTTCGGCTGGGATGGTGCCAAGACGGATCGTCGTGATTCGGCAACGCATTCGTCACATGGCGGTCGCCGGCGGATGGGCGCGGCTCAGCACGCCTTCCAGGTCAGCACCAGCACGTCGCGGCGGCTCGGCAGCGCCGGGTCGGCCGGTTCCACCGGCGTCACGCCGTGCATCACCCGGCGGTCATCCATCACCGCCAGGTCCAGCAGCCCGTCCAGGGTGAAGCGCGCCAGTTCGCCGCGCGCCGCGTCGGTCACCAGCGTCTCGCCGCCGCGCAGGTTGGTGCGGGCCACCATGGCGATCAGCACGCAGTCCACGCCGTCCTGGTGCACCCCTTCGGGCGTCGGCAGGCCGGGCGCGCCGGGGGCGGCCTCGATGCGGAACTGGTGCATCTCGGCGAAGAAGGGCGTGGCCGGGCGCAGCGCGGCGGCGACGCCGTGGCCCAGCGCCAGCAGCGCCCGCGTGGCCGGGTGGGCGGCCACCGCATCCTCAACCGGGGCGAACCAGCGGTCCACGCCGCCGTTCAGGCTGTTGTGCACCGTAGCCTGGAAATGTGGCCGGTGCAGGCCGCGCAGGTGGCCCGGCACGCCGGGCAGCGCGGCGAAGTTGGCCAGGCGGCGGCGGCGGTAGCGCCCGCCATCGGCCATGAAGCCGTCCGTCTCCAGCCGGTCCCAGCTCGCGGCCCAGCCGGCCAGGGCGGCGGCGTCCAGCCCGATGGCGGCCTGGGCCTCCGCCGGCCGCAGCCGGGCGAAGCCCGCCTGCCGCACCCGCGCCGCCAGGGTCACGGCGCGGCGGCGCCGATGGGCGGCGCGTCCTCCGTCAGCCCGGCCAGCACCTCGGCCACGTGGCGCACCTTCACCGCGCTGCCCTCGCGCGACAGGCGGCCGGCCATGTTCAGCAGGCAGCCCATGTCGCCGGCCAGCAGGGTGTCCGCGCCCGTCGCCGCCACGTCCGCCGCCTTGTCGCTGACCATGCGGGTGGAGATGTCGGGATACTTCACGCAGAAGGTGCCGCCGAAGCCGCAGCAGATCTCCGGCTCGCGCATCTCCTTCACCGCCAGGCCGGCCACGCCGTCCAGCAGGCGGCGCGGCTGCGCCTTCACCCCCAGCTCCCGCAGGCCGGAGCAGGAATCATGGTAGGTCACCACGCCCTCGTAGCGGGCCGGCACGTGGCGCACCCCCAGCACGTCCACCAGGAAGGCGGTCAGCTCGTGCGTGCGCCCGGCCAGGGCCTGGGCGCGCGGCTTCCAGTGCGGGTCGTCGGCCAGCAGGGCGGGGAAGTGGTGCGCGATCATCGCGGCGCAGGAGCCCGAGGGCGCCACCACGTGGTCGTAGCCGCCGAAGGCCGCGACGACGTCGCGCGCGATCCGCTGGGCGGTGCGGCGGTCGCCGCTGTTGTAGGCCGGCTGGCCGCAGCAGGTCTGCGCCGCCGGCACCTCCACCGTGCAGCCGGCCTCCTCCAGCAGCTTCACCGCGCTCCAGCCCACGACGGGGCGGTGCAGGTCCACCAGGCAGGTGACGAACAGGGCGACGCGCGGCTTCATGGCGGCCAATCTAGAGCACGACGGGTTCCGGCGAAATCGCCGCCCCGGCGAATCCTCCGCCGCCGCATGTCAGGATGTTCATGCGCGCGTGACCCTGGGTTCACGTCCCGGGCCGCAGCATCCCCGCCGTCGCCCCACCGCCCATCCTGGGCAGGGGCGGGCGGCATCAGGCGGCGGCCATTTCCCGGCAAGCCGCCGCCAGACTGCCCCGCAGGGGGCGAGGCCCGGCCGGTTCACTCCGGCCGGGCTTCTTTTTGCCCCCGCCAGCGGCGCAGCGCCGCGCGCAGGCCGCGCGCCTCCTCCAGCGCCGCCAGCCGTTCCCGGCATTCGGCCCGCAGCGCCTCCAGCGCCGCGTGCAGCGCCGCCACCTCCGCCCACACCTCCGGGCCCGGGCCGGCCGGGCGCTCCCGCAGGGCCGCGATCTCGGCGCGCAGGGCGGCGCAGCGCCAGGCGGCCAGGGCGGCGGCGGCCTCGGCGGCGGTGCAGGGGCCGGCCTCGCGCAGCGTGGCGCCGCGGCCGCGCGCCTCCTCCGAGCCCAGCACCTCCGTCAGCGCCCCGGCGCGGCCGTGCTCGGCGAGGCGGGGCAGGAAGTGGTGGAAGGCCATCTCGTCCGGGAAGCGGCCCAGCAGGCCCAGGAACAGGCGCTCCACCACCTCGGCGTCCGTGCCGTGCAGCAGCAGGGCGGCGGTGGGCGTCACCCGGCCAGCCCCAGGCGGCGGTGCACCGCCAGCAGCCGCGCCTGGTGGCGCTCCGGGCTGAAGGTCGCCGCCTGGGTCGGGCCGGCGGCGCCCAGCCGGCCGCGCAGCGCGTCGTCCGCGTCCAGCGCGCGGATGCCCTCGGCGATGGCGCGGGTGTCGGTGGGGTCCACCAGCAGGGCGGCGTCGCCCGCCACCTCGGGCAGGGAGGAGGTGGTGGAGGCCAGCACCGGCGTGCCCAGCTGCATCGCCTCCGCCACCGGCAGGCCGAACCCCTCGTGCAGCGAGGGGAACAGCAGGGCGCGGGCGTGGCGCAGCAGGGTGTCCACGTCCAGCCGCGGCAGGTAGCCCAGGTGGCGCACCATGCCGTCCGGGGTGCGGGTGCCGCCCGCCTCCGTCAGCAGGCGCAGCTGCTCCTCGTGGAACAGGCCCTTCTGGCCGACGATCACCAGCGGCCGCGCGCTGCCGGAGGCGTAGTAGGCGTCCAGCAGGCGGGGGATGTTCTTGCGCGGCTCCACCGTGGACAGGAACAGCCAGTAGCCCCCGGGCTCCAGCCCCAGGGCCTGCCGCAGCCGCGCCAGCCCCAGCCCGCCCCCCGCCATCGGCAGCGGCGGCGGGATGGCCTGCCAGGTGGTGGTGATGCGCTCCTCCGCCACGCCGAGCAGGGAGATGGCCTCGCGCCGCGTGTGCTCGCTCACGGCCAGGATGTGGTCGGCGTGGCGGGCGATGCCGCGCACGGTGCGCAGCCACAGCCGCTTGTGGTCGGTGTTGGACCAGGGCAGGCGCAGCGGGATCAGGTCGTGCAGGGTGTGGATGTTGGGCACGCCGGGCACCGCCAGCGGGTGCGGCTGCATCCAGTGCATCGCCGCCGGGGCCGGCCCGCGCACCCGCACCGGCAGGAAGCGCCCGGTCAGCGCCAGGTGCAGCCAGGACCGCCCGAAGATGTCCGGCGCGTTCCACAGCTCCGCCCCGCGCGGCAGGCTGCCGGGGGTGAAGTGGCGGATGGCCCCGGCCGGCGCGGTGGCGCGGTCCACCACGCCTTCCGGCACCGGCCGCGCCTGGGCGCCGCGCGGCTCGGTGGCCATGCGCCACAGCCGCCACGCCAGCGGGCGGTTCGCCGGGGCGCCGGCGTCGAACAGGCGCACCTCGCGCTCCGCCGCGTCGGCGCGCTCGGGCAGGATGCGGCCCAGCAGCACGCCGGGCCGCGCGCCGATGGCCGCGAGGTCCCGCGCGAAGCCGCGCGCGTAGGTGGAGATGCCGGTGCCCATGGGGTGCGACAGCGGAAAGCCGTCGAGCCAGATCCGCCGTCCGTCGAGCATCCTTCCCAACTTGCCCGCCCCGGCCCGATGCGGCAAGGCTGGCGCCGATGGACGGCGCGCGCCTCTTCCTCGACCTGTCGGCGCTGCTGGGCTTCTTCGGCACCCACCGCGCGCCCATGGGCATGGCGCGGGTGCAGATGGCGCTGCTGGAGGCCGCGCTGGCGCCGCCCGCCCTGCTGGCCCCCGTGGCCTTCCCCGACGCCGCGCCGGGCCTGCGCGAGGTGCCCGCCGCCCCGCTGCGCGCCCTGCTGGACGCCGCGCGCGCCGGCGGCGACGCCCAGGCGCCGGACTTCCTGCAGGCCCGCGCCGCGCTGGAGGCCGCGCTGCTGGCCGCGCCCGCCCCACGCATCGGCGCGGGCGACCGCATCCTACACCCCGCCCCGCAGCGCCCGGACGACCTGCTGCGCCTGCTGCCCTGGCAGGAGGCGGGCGCGCTGCTGTGCGTGCTGTTCCACGACGCCATCCCGCTCTCGGCGCCCGAGCACGTGCCCCTGCCCACCCTGCGCGACTTCGGCTGGCTGTTCGGCACGCTGTGCCTGGCGGCCGACCGGGTGGCCGCGGTGTCCCGCCATTCGGCGGCGGAGTTCACCCGCTGGCAGCGCCGCTTCCTGCCGGGGCTGGAGCTGCCGGTGGCCGCCATGCCGATGGACGCGCCGTTCCCCGCCGCGCCCCCTGGCGCGCTGCCGCCGCCGCTGGCCGATGGCCGGCCCTTCGTGCTGTGCGTCTCCACCCTGGAATCGCGCAAGGACCACGCCACGCTGCTGCGCGCCTGGAAGGCGCTGCTGCGCCGCCACGGCGAGGCCGCGGTGCCCGACCTGGTGCTGGTGGGGCGCGAGGGCTTCGGCGCCGAGGCCGCCCTGCGCCTGCTGCGGCAGGTGCCGGAACTGGCGCGCAAGGTCCACTGGCGCGCCGGCCTGGGCGACGGCGCGCTGGCCGCGCTGTACCGCGCCTGCCTGTTCAGCGTGTTCAACTCCTTCGAGGAAGGCTGGGGCCTGCCGGTGACGGAGGCGCTGGCCTTCGGCAAGCTGGTGCTGGCGCCCGACCATTCCTCCCTGCGCGAGGCGGGGGGCGAGGCGGCGCTCTACTTCCCCCCCGGCGAGGCGGAGGCGCTGGCCGCCCTGGCCTGGACGCTGGTGGCCGACCCCGCCCGCCGCCGCGCGCTGGAGGCGGAGCGCCTGCCGCGCGCCCGGCTGCGCCCCTGGCGCGCCGTGGCCGAGGGGCTGGCGCGCGACCTGCTGGCCGGGGCCCCCGCCCTGCCGCCGCCGGTGGCGCGGATGCCGCTGCCGCTGGACCGCCACCTGATGGTCTCGCCCGCGCCGGACGCGCGCGGCCTGCCGCCGCCGGGGAGCCTGCTGCCGCTGCTGCTGCGCGCCGGCGACGGCTGGGGCGGGCTGGAGCCGGGCGGCTGCTGGCTGTTGCGCCCGCCGCCCGGCGGCCACCCGGCCCGGCTGCGCGTGCCCGCCCTGCCCGGCGGCGGCACGCGCCGGCTGTTCCTGGAGTTCGAGTCGCCCCCCGCCGCCGTGACGCTGCACCTGCGCGCCGGCGGCCGCGCCCTGGCGGTGCCCATGGGCGCCTCGGAAGCGCGGCTGCTGGTGGTGGACCTGCCGCCCGGCGAGGACGCGGTGGAATTCGGCGCCGACGGCGCCGCCGCCCCCATCGCCGACGACCCCCGCCGCCTGGTGGCGCGGCTGCGCGCCCTGCGCCTGTGCGACGCCCGCCACGCCCCCCACCCGCACGAGATCATGGAACCCGAGCGATGCCACGTCCTGCCCGCGCCGCCGCCCTGACCCTGCTGCTGGCCTGCCCGGCTGCGGCGCAGGAGGCGCGGCCCTTCGCGGTGTTCGCCGCGCAGACCCCGGCCTCGGCCCTGGTGGTGGGGCGGGACCTGTCGCCGGGCGGGCTGGCGGCGGCGGAAACCGAATGCCGCGTCGCCGCCCGCGGCGCCAATTGCCGGGAGGCGCTGCGCGTCACCGCCGGCTGCGGCGCGGTGGCGCATGGCGGGCGCGACGCCCGGCTGATCCGCGGCCTGCCCTTCACGGCGGAGGTTCCCGTCTCCGTCCGCACCGCCGCCACCGCGCCGACGCGCGACGCCGCCGAGCGCGAGGCGCTGGGCCAGTGCCGGGAGCGTGACCGCGGCGCCTCCTGCGTGGTGGCCTTCGCGGCGTGTGTTTCCCTGATGTGAGTTCCCCGCCGCGGTTTTCCGTCGCCGCTGTGCGGCGGCGGAAAACCG
>NZ_JBJJBR010000013.1:0-101924 GCF_045449635.1 Sabulicella flocculans
CGCCGCGCGCGCCCTGCCCGCCGCCCCCGCCGGCGGCGCGGCGCGGGCCGCCGGCGGCGGTTCGCTGTGGGCGCCGCTGCGGCGGCCGGGGGTGGCGGGGCTGCTGGCGCTGTCCGCCGCGGTGCAGGGCTCGCACGTCGTCTACTACGGCTATTCCACGCTGCACTGGACGGCCGCCGGGCTGTCGGCCGCGCAGGTCGGGCTGCTGTGGGGGCTGGGGGTGCTGGCCGAGGTGTGGCTGTTCTGGCGCGGCGGCGCGCTGGCGGCGCGGCTGGGCGCGCGCGGCCTGGCGCTGCTGGCCGCCGGGGCCGGGGTGCTGCGCTGGTCGCTGTGCGCGCTGACGGCCGAGTTCTGGGCGCTGGTGCCGGTCACCGCCCTGCACGGGCTGACCTTCGGCGCCATGCACCTGGCGGCGATGCGCGCCCTGCGCGCCCTGCCGGCGGAGATGGCCGGCCGCGCGCAGACGCTGCACAGCGCCGCGGTGGGCGCCGGCAGCGCCGCGCTGATGCTGGCGGCGGGCGCGCTGTACGCCTGGCTGGGCGGCGGCGCCTTCTGGGCCATGTCGCTGCTGTGCGCGCTGGCGCTGCCGCTGGCGGCGCGGCTACGCTCCGGGTGATGCGCCTCTACACCTATTTCCGCTCCTCCACCGCCTACCGGCTGCGCATCGCGCTGAACTGGAAGGGCGTGGCGTGGGAGGGCGTTCCCGTCTCGCTGCCCAAGGGCGAGCACCGCGACGCCGCCTTCCTGGCGGTGAACCCGCAGGGCGGCCTGCCGGCGCTGGTGGAGGAGGGCCAGCCCGCCCTGGTGCAGTCCATGGCGCTGCTGGACTGGCTGGAGGAGACGCACCCCGAGCCGCCGCTGCTGCCCGCCGATGCGCGCGAGCGCGCCATGGTGCGCGCCCTGGCCCAGCTGGTGGCGAGCGAGATCCACCCGCTGACCAACCTGCGCGTGCTGAAGCACCTGCGCGGCGCCCATGGCTGGAGCGAGGCCGACGCCGCCGGCTGGGTGCGCCACTGGACCGCCGAGGGGCTGCGCGCCTTCGAGGCGACGCTGCACGCGCAGGGCCGGCACGGCGAGTTCTGCTGGGGCGGGATGGTGACCCAGGCCGACATCTGCCTGGTGCCCGCCATCTTCAACGCCCGGCGGTGGGAGGTGGACCTTTCCCCCTATCCGCTGCTGACCGCCATCGCCGACCGCGCGGCGGCGCTGCCCGCCTTCGCGGCGGCGCATCCGGCGCGGCAGCCGGACGCGGCCTGACGGGCGCCGCTAATCCGCCGTCGCCCCGGTGGCGCGCACCACCGGGCCCCACATCGCATCCTGTTCCCGGATGGCCTGCGCCAGTTCGGCGCGGGTGGAGCCCACCGCCTCCGCGCCCAGCTCGCGCAGGCGCGCCACGATGGCGGGGTCGCGCGCGATGGCCTGCATGTGCGCCTCCAGCGCGGCGGCCTGCGGCTCGGGCAGGCCGCGCGGGGCCAGCAGCGCCAGCCAGGTCTCGGCGGCGAAGCCGGGCACCGTCTCGGCCACGGTGGGGATGTCGGGGGCGAAGGACAGGCGTTGCGGCGAGGCGACGGCCAGCGCGCGCGCCCGGCCGTCGCGCGCCGGCGGCAGGCCGGTGACCACGGTGTCGGCGTACAGCGCCACGGTGCCATTCAGCAGGTCGGGCAGGGCGGGGCCGGTGCCGCGGTAGTGCACCAGGGTGCATTCGGTGCCCAGCGCGCCCATCAGCAGCGCGGTGGCCAGGTGCTGGGTGGTGCCGGCGCCCGGCGTGCCGCAGGGCAGCGGCCCGCGCCGCAGCGCCTCCCGCAGCCCTGCCACGTCGGCGATGCCGGCGCGCGGCGAGGCCAGGAACACCACCGGGATGGCGGCGAAGCGGCTGATGGGGGTGAAGTCCGCCAGCGGGTCGAAGGGCATGGCGCGGTAGAGGTGGCGGTTGATCACCAGCGGCCCGGCCGGGATGGCGCCCAGCGTGTTGCCGTCCGGCGGCGCCTTGGCCACGGCATCGGCGGCGATGTTGCCGCCGGCGCCGGTGCGGTTCTCCACCACCACGGTGCGGCCCAGCCGCGCCGCCAGCGCCTCGCCCATCACGCGCGAGAGCAGGTCGATGCCGCCGCCCGGCGGGAAGCCGACGATGAGGCGGACCGGCGGCTGGCCCTGCGCCAGGGCGGGGGCGGCCGGCAGGGCCAGCGCGGCGCGTCGGGTCAGGGTCATGGCGGGTTCCTCCGCCCGGCATGATGCGCGGGCAGGGGGCGCGCGGCCACCCCCGGCCGCGGCGGGTCAGCGCCGGCGGCGCAGGGCGCGCTTGCCGCGCAGCGGCGCCCGGGCCGGCCTGGCCTTGGGGCGCGGCTTCGGGTGCGGCTTCGGCTGCGTCTTCGAAGGGGCCTTCGACGAGCCCTTCGAAGGGGCCTTCGACGGGGGCTTGGGGCGCGGCGGCAGCGCCACCGGCCGCGCCGCCGGCATCCCCGCCGCCCCGGCATAGCGTTGCAGCGTCGCCCCGGCGGCCAGGTGGGGATAGGCCGCCGCGCCGCCGGCCCAGCGCCCGGCGAAGGCCCTCACCTCGGCCTCGTCCATGCCGCGGATGGCTTCCACCAGGAAGCGCGCCGCCTGGGCCGGGCGCAGCCCTTCCGGCCCCACCAGCTCCTCCAGCCAGGCGCGGGCGCGCAGCGGGCACCAGTCCACCAGGGATTCGTGCAGGGCGCGGCGCACCGCCTCGGGCAGCGCCTCGAAGGCAGCGTAGGTGTCGCCGCGCAGCGGGCTGCGCGGGCGGGTGGCGGTGCTGTTGTCCGTCCGCGCGGGGGCGGGCCGGGGCGGCGCGGGGCGGGCCATGGCGGGCGGGCGCGGCGGCGTCAGCGCTGCGCCGCGAACTCCTCCACCAGCGCGGCGATGCGCTTGGGGTCGCCCTGCTCCATCACCCGGCGGGCGAAGCGGGCGCAGTCGTCGATGTCCAGCGCGCGCACCATCTGCTTCACGCGCGGGATGGCGGAGGCGTTCATGCTCAGCGCCCGCAGCCCCAGCCCCAGCAGCAGGGGCACCAGCTTGGGGTTGCCCGCCATCTCGCCGCACACGCTCACCGGCATGCGCAGGCGCAGCGCGGCCTCCGTGGCGAACTGCATCAGGCGCAGCACGGCCGGGTGCAGGGGGTCGTACAGGTGGGCCACGTCGGCCTCGGCGCGGTCCACCGCCAGGGTGTACATGGCCAGGTCGTTGGTGCCGATGGCGAAGAAGTCGGCCTCCAGCGCGATGGCGTCGGCGGCCAGCGCCGCGCCCGGCGTCTCGATCATCGCGCCCAGGGGGGGCAGCTTCTCCGGCAGCTCCACGCCGCGGCGCTTCAGGCGCTTGGCCACGCGCTCGAAGATGTCGCGCGCCTGGGCCACCTCCTCGGGCACCGTCACCATGGGCAGCAGCACCCGCACCTCGCCCAGGGCCGCGACGCGCAGGATGGCGGCGAACTGCTCCTCCAGCAGCTCGGGCCGGCGCAGCAGCAGGCGGATGCCGCGCAGCCCCAGCGCCGGGTTGGGCCCGGTGGCCACCGGCACGCCCTGGGCCAGCGCCTCCATGTCCTTCTCGCCGCCCCAGTCGAGCACGCGGATGGTGACGCAGCGCCCGGCCATGGATTCCACCACGTCGCGGTAGGCGCTGACCTGCGCCTCCTCGTCGGGCAGGTCCTCGCGGTTCATGAACAGGAACTCGGTGCGCAGCAGACCGATGCCCTCGGCGCCGGCGCCGTGGATCAGCGGCAGCTCGGCCGGGATCTCCAGGTTGGCCTGCAACTCCACCCGCTGGCCGTCGGTGGTCTCGGCCGGCAGGGGGCGCAGCTTGTCCAGCCGCGTCTTCTCCTTGGCCTGGGCGGACAGCCCGGCCTTGGCGGCGGCCAGCGTCTCGGCCCCCGGATGCAGGGCGATGAAGCCCGCCCCGCCGTCCAGCACCGCCGGGTCGCCGCGCCGCGCCGCCTCCGTCAGCCCGTGGCAGCCCAGCACGGCGGGGATGCCCAGGGCGCGCAGCATGATGGCGGTGTGCCCGTCGGCGCCGCCCTCCTCCGTCGCCACGCCGGCGATGCGCCCTGGCTCCAGCAGGGCGGCGTCGGCGGGCGTCAGCTCGTCGGTGATGAGGATGGCGCCCTGGGGCACCTCCTTCAGCGAGCGGAAGGGCGTGGCGGTGAGGTTGCGCACCAGCCGCTTGGCGATCTCGCGCACCTCGTAGGCGCGGCGCTGCAGGCCGGACTTGTCGTCGCCCTTGGTGGCCATGATGACGGCGGCGATGGCCTCGGCCTCGTCCTGCACCGCGGTCTCGGCCGACAGGTTCTCCTCGCCGATGCGGCGGCGGGCGTTGCGCAGCAGGCGCGAGTTGCCGAGCATGAGGATGTAGGCGTCCAGCAGCGGCGCCAGCTCCTCCTGCGCTTCCTCCGGCAGCACGGACAGCCGGGTCTTGAGCTTGCCGACCTGCTTGCGGGAATAGGCCGCGGCCTCGGCCAGCCGGGCGCGCTCGGCCTCCGCCGCCTCGGGCGCGATGGCGCGGCGCGGCGCCTCGCCCGGGGCTTCGGTCAGGTCGTAGACGGGCGCGGTGGCGATGCCGGGCGAGACGGCGATGCCGGGGAAGCGGCGCTCCGCCTCGCCCCTGGCCTTCCTGGCCTTCGGCGCCTCACTCCTCACCGAAGCCGGCTTCCACCAGGGCGGAAACGGCGTCCAGGGCTTCCTTGGCGTCCCAGCCCTCGGCCTCGATCACGATCTCGCTTCCCTTGCCCGCGCCCAGCATCATCAGCCCCATGATGGAGCAGGCGGGCACCGAGGCACCGCCCTTGGACACATTGAGGCACGCCGAGAAGCGTTCCGCCAGCGCCACCAGCTTCGCCGCCGCGCGCGCGTGCAGCCCGCGCTGGTTGACGATGCGCAGGGCGCGCCGCAGCACCATCCCGCCCTCGCCGCACGGGGCGGGGGCGGCGGCGGGGTCGGGCGGCAGGGTGGCGCGGTGCGGGTTGTGGTCCTCCGCCTC
The DNA here is from genome assembly GCF_045449635.1 of Sabulicella flocculans. NCBI lineage: Bacteria > Pseudomonadati > Pseudomonadota > Alphaproteobacteria > Acetobacterales > Acetobacteraceae > Sabulicella > Sabulicella flocculans. The sequence continues at coordinate 4,987 of NZ_JBJJBR010000013.1, forward strand.
GCCGGGCCATTCGTTCATGCGGCGTTCCCTGCGGGCTTCTTGTCAGGCATCTGGGTGGCGGTGGCGCCGCCGATCAGGTCGCCCGCGGCGGCGATGTACTTGCGCCCGGCGCGGGCGGCGGCGTCCACCGCCTCCAGCAGCGGCTCGGTGCCGCGGATCTTGGCCAGCTTCACCAGCAGCGGCAGGTTGACGCCGGCGATCACCTCCACCCGCCGGTGGTCGGCGAGCGACAGCGCGAGGTTGGAGGGCGTGCCGCCCAGGATGTCCGTGAGGATGACCACGCCGTCCCCGCGGTCCACCTCGGCGATGCGGCCGCGGATGTCGGCGCGCCGGCCCTCCATGTCGTCCTCCGGGCCGATGCAGACGGTGGCCACCGCCTCCTGCGGGCCGACGACGTGTTCCATGGCGTGGCGCAGCTCCAGCGCGAGGCGCCCATGCGTGACCAGGACGAGGCCGATCATGCGCGGTGGTCTTGGGGGGTGTTCATGGCGGGTGGTTCGCGGGCCTCCTGGCCCGGGATGGGGGGTGCGGGGGGTTCCGCCAGGGAGGCGGGCGCCGGGATATGGCCCATCGCGTCCAGTTCGCGATGCGCGGATTCCGCGCGCCAGCCCTGCCGGCGGAGGTGATCGGCCAGTCGCTCGGCGGCGAAGACGGAGCGGTGCTTGCCCCCGGTGCAGCCCAGCGCGATGGTCAGGTACTTCTTGCCCTCGGCAACGTAGCGCGGAAGCAGGGGTTCCAGGAAGCCGGTCAGGCGCTCCCAGAATCCGGTGAAGTCGGGGTCGGCGGCGACGAAGGCGCCCACCGCGGGGTCCAGCCCGGTCAGCGGGCGCAGCGCGGCCTCGTAGTGCGGGTTCTGCAGGAAGCGCAGGTCGAACACCAGGTCGGCCTCGCGCGGCAGGCCGCGGGGGAAGCCGAAGCTCTGGCACAGGATGGACAGGCCGGGCGGGCCCTCGGGGCGGTAGCGCGCCTCGATCATCTGGCGCAGGCGGAAGATGGGCAGCACGGAGGTGTCCACCACCCAGTCCGCCGCGTCGCGCAGCGGGGCCAGCAGCGCCGCCTCCCGCGCGATGCCGTCCTGCACGCGGGTGCCCAGCGGGCCGCCCGGCGCCAGGGGGTGGCGGCGCCGCGTCTCGGTGTAGCGGCGCAGCAGCACCGCCTCCTCCGCCGTGGCGAAGATCAGCGAAACCTGGAGGTCGGGCCGCGCGCGCAGCCGGCGCAGGGTGTCCAGCAGGGCGGCGGGGTCGAAGCCGCGGGTGCGGGTGTCCATGCCGGCGGCCAGCGGGCCCAGCCCGTCATCCAGCAGGTCGTCCAGGATGGCCAGCGGCGGGTTGTCCACCGTCTCGAAGCCCAGATCCTCCAGCACGCGCAGGATGGAGGCGCGCCCGGCGCCCGACAGGCCGGTGACCAGCACGAAGGGGCGCGGCGTCATGGCGCCGCCCGCCGCCCGCGCATGGCCGGCATCCCGTCGCCCTTGCCCGGTCCGTCGCCCCTGCCCGGTGCAGGCGAGGCGGCCGCGGGCCGCGCCCGGCCTCCGGGGGCGGCAACGTGACCCGCCGCCGTCATGCGGCGAAGGCCCCGGCCTTCATGCCGCGCCGGCCGGCCAGCACCGCCAGCGCCATCTCCAGCCGCGCCGGGGCCGAGGGGGCGGCGGGGTCCAGCCCCACCAGCGGCACCGCCACGCCCAGCGCGGTCCATTCCGCGGGCGCCGGCAGGCGGGCCAGGGTGGCGGCCGGCGCCAGCTCCACCGCCAGGCGCACCGGGGCCGGCGCCCAGGACAACCCGGTGACCAAGCCCAGGCCGCGCACCTCCATCATGCCCTGCAGCTCCGGCGCCGGGGCGGCGCGCAGCCGCCCGCCCGGTGCGGTGAACAGCACCAGCCGGTCGTCGCCCACCAGCGACCAGCCGCGGTCCAGCAGCCGCAGCAGCAGGTCGGACTTGCCGACGCCCGGTGGCCCGAGCAACAGGACTGCGCCGCCGTTGCGGGCGGCGGCGCTGGCGTGGATGTTCATGGTCTCCGCGGCGCCCCAGGTGGCCGAAAGATGGCGAAACATGGCAGCATCGGGACTGGACGGAAAGGGACCAGGGGTTGCACGTGGCGGCATGACCCATCCGCGCGACGCCGTGCAGGCCGCCCACCGCCTCATCGCCCCCGACATCCGCGAGACGCCGGCCATGCTGCTGCCCGGCATCGCCGCCGCGAAGCTGGAGCTGCTGCAGCTGTCCGGCTCCTTCAAGGCGCGCGGCGCCTTCCACCGCATGCGCCGCGCCGGGGTGGGGGCGGCGGGGGTCATCGCGGCCTCCGGCGGCAACCACGGGGCGGCGGTGGCGGCGGCGGCGCAGGCGCTGGGGGTGGCGGCGGAGATCTTCGTGCCCGCCATCTCCTCGCCCGCCAAGCAGGCGCTCATCCGCCGCTTCGGCGCCGCGCTGACCGTGGGCGGCGCCACCTATGACGAGGCCCGCCAGGCCAGCGAGGCCCGCGCCGCCGCCACCGGCGCCCTGGTGGTGCACGCCTACGACCAGCAGGAGGTGCTGGAAGGCCAGGCCACCTGCGCCCTGGAGTGGGAGCGCCAGCAGCCCGGCCTGTCGCACCTGCTGGTGGCGGTGGGCGGCGGCGGGCTGCTGGGCGGCTTCGCCACCTGGCACGCCGCGGGCGCCGCCACGCTGGTGGCGGTGGAGCCCGAGGGCTGCCCCTGCCTGGCCATGGCCCTGCAGGCCGGCCGCCCGGTGCCGGCCCCGGTGGGCGGGCTGGCCGCCGACAGCCTGGGCGCGCGGCAGGTGGGGGCGCTGGGCTTCGCCCGCGCCGCCGCGCTGCACGCCGCCGGGCGCCTGGTGTCCGTGCTGGTGCCCGACGCCGCCATCGCCGCCGCCCGCCGCCGCCTGTGGGAGGAGGCGCGGCTGGCCAGCGAGCCGGGGGGCGCCGCCGCCCTGGCCGCCCTGCTGTCCGGCCGCTGGGCGCCGCCGCCCGGGGCGCGGCCCGGCGTGCTGCTGTGCGGCGCCAACACCGACCCCGCCGGCCTGGCATGAGCCTGCAGGCCACGCTGGAATCCCTGCTGGCCGAAGGCCGCCTGCCGGAGGCCACCGCCCGCGCCGCCGCCGCCGTGCAGGCCGCCCCGCGCGACCCCGAGGCCCACAACGCCCTGGGCGTGGTGCTGGCCCGCGCCGGCCGCTGGGCGGAGGCCGGGCAGCGCTACCGCACCGCGCTGGCCCTGGCGCCGGGCCGCGCCGCGGTCTGGAGCAACCTGGGCAACGCGCTGACCGCCCAGGGCCGCGACGCCGCCGCCCTGGCCGCCCAGCGCCGGGCGCTGCGGCTGCAGCCCGGCGACGCCACCATCCTGTACAACCTGGCCACCAGCCTGACCCGCGCCGGCCGCCAGGCCGAGGCCATCCCCGCCTACGAGGCCGCGCACGCCGCCGGCCACCCGCAGGCGCTGTGGAACCTGGCCCGCGCCCGGCTGGCGCATGGCGACTGGGCCGGCGGCTTCCGCGACTACGAATGCCGCATCGCCCAGGGCATGGTGGCCGACCGCCCGCGCCCCGGCGCGCGCTGGGACGGCCGCCCCTTCCCGGAACAGACCCTGCTGCTGCTGACGGAGCAGGGCTTCGGCGACACCGTGTGGATCCTGCGCTACCTGCCCGCGCTGCGCGCCCGCGGCGGCCGCGTGGTGATGGAATGCCGGCCCGAGCTGGCGCCGCTGGTCGCCCCCCTGGTGGACGAGGTGGTGCCGCCCGGCGCGGCGGTGCCGGCGGAATGGCACCTGCACGTCTGCTCGCTGCCGCTGGCCTTCGCGCCGGAGGTGCCGCCCCTGCCGCCCCTGCCGCCGGAACCGGCGCGGGTGGAGCGCCTGCGCGAAGCGGTCGCCGGGCCGGGGCTGCGGGTGGGCATCATCTGGTCGGGCTCCGTCACCTTCGGCTCCAACCACTGGCGCGCGGCGCCGCTGGACCGCTTCCTGGACGCCTTCCGCTGGCCGGGGGTGCGGCTGTTCTCCCTCCAGAAGGGGCCGCCGGAGGCCGAGCTGGCGGCGCACCCGCTGCGCGGCGCGGTGACCGACCTGGCCCCCCTGCTGCGCGACTTCGCCGACACCGCCGCCGCGCTGTCCCTGCTGGACCTGGTGATCATGACGGACAGCGCGGTGGCCCACCTGGCGGGCGCGATGAACCGGCCGGTCTGGGTGCTGCTGGGCCGCGCGCCGCACTGGCTGTGGGGCGAGGGGCGGGAGGACACGCCCTGGTACCCCTCCCTGCGGCTGTTCCGCATGCCGCCCGGCCCGCTGGAGTGGGAGGGGGTGTTCGACCGCGCCGCCGCCGCGCTGCTGCAACGCGCGGCGGGCTGACGCGCCCCCGGGCAACGCCCCCGGGCAGCGCCGCCGGGCCGCCGGGCGTTGGCGCCGGCATGGACCCCGCGCTGGACGCCCTGCGCGCGCGCATCGCCGCCGCCACCGGCGCCTTCGTGCCCGGCTTCGACCCGCTGGACGGCGGCGCGGCGGCGCGGATGCTGCTGCTGCTGGAAACCCCCGGCCCGCGCACCGGCCCGGCCGACCGCGTCAGCCGCGACAAGCCGACGCCCACCGGCGCCAACCTGCGCCGCTTCCTGGCCGGCAGCGGCATCGCCCGCGCCGACATGGTGCTGTGGAACGCCGTGCCCTGGCTGATCCACGCGCCCGGCGCCCGCAACCGCGCCCCGCGCGCGGCGGAGATCCGCGCCGGGCTGGGCTTCCTGCCCGCGCTGCTGGAGGCGCTGCCGCGGCTGCGGGTGGCGGTGCTGGCCGGGCGGGTGGCCGGGCTGGCCGAGCCCGTGCTGGCCGCCGCCCGCCCCGGCCTGCCGGTGCTGCGCATGCCCCACCCCAGCCCCACCATCTGCTGCACCAGCCCCGCCGTGCCCGCGCGCATCCGCGAAGCCCTGGCCGAGGCGGCGGCCCTGCTGCACGGGGCTTGAGCCGGGGGGTGCGACGGGCTATGCCTTGCCGCGCCGAGCGGGCGTAGTTCAGAGGTAGAACGTCAGCTTCCCAAGCTGAATGTCGTGGGTTCGATTCCCATCGCCCGCTCCATCCCCCCCGCTTGACCGCCCGGCCCGGGCTTCCGCATATCCTGGCCGCATGCGCACGGGCCTTCCGCACCGAATTCCCGGCCCGGTCCTCGCCTGAGGGCCGGGAACCCCACCGCACGCCCTGCCACGCGCCGCGCCCGCCGCGGCTTCCGGGATGCCCCCGCCATGAACGACCTGCCTGCCCGCGACTACCGCCCCACCGTCTTCCTGCCCAAGACCCCCTTCCCCCTGCGCGCCGACCTGGCGAAGCGCGAGCCCGGCTGGCTGGCGCGGTGGGAGGCGGAAGGGCTGGGCGCCAAGCTGCGCGCGGCGGCGACGGGCCGCCCGCCCTTCGTGCTGCATGACGGCCCGCCCTACGCCAACGGCCCGCTGCACATCGGACACGCGCTGAACAAGATCTTGAAGGACGTCATCAACCGCGCGGCGCAGATGGCGGGCTTCGACGCCCACTACATCCCCGGCTGGGACTGCCACGGCCTGCCCATCGAGTGGAAGGTGGAGGAGGAGTACCGCGCGCGCCGCAAGAACAAGGATGAAGTGCCGGTGCTGGAGTTCCGCGCCGAGTGCCGCGCCTACGCCCAGACCTGGCTGGACTTCCAGGCGGAGGAGTTCCGCCGCCTGGGCGTGGAGGGCGACTTCGCCCACCGCTACGCCACCATGGACTTCCCCTCCGAGGCGGTCATCGCGGAGGAGATCGGCCGCTTCCTGCTGAACGGCGCCCTGTACCGCGGCCTGCGCCCGGTGATGTGGAGCCCGGTGGAGAAGACCGCGCTGGCCGAGGCGGAGGTCGAGTACCACGACCACGTCAGCCCGACGCTGTGGGCGCGCTTCCGCGTGCTGGACGGCGCGCTGGGAGGCGCCTCGCTGGTCATCTGGACCACCACGCCCTGGACCATCCCGGCCAACCGCGCGCTGGCGGTGAACCCGGAGCTGGACTACGCCCTGGTGCAGCCGGAAGGCGCCGCGCCGCTGGTGGTGGCGCTGAAGCTGCTGCCCGAGGTGGTGCGCGACGCCGGCCTGGGCACGCACCACGTCGTGCGCGTGCTGAAGGGCGCGGAACTGGTGGGGCTGCAGGTCGCGCACCCCTTCGCCGGGCGGGTGGAGGGCGGCGCCCTGTACGACACGCCGCGCCCGGTCCTGGCCGGCGACTTCGTGACGGAGGATGCCGGCACCGGCATCGTCCACATGGCGCCCGACCACGGCGAGGACGACTTCGCGCTGTGCAAGGCGCACGACATCCCCGCCATCGAGAGCCTGGAGGATGACGGCACCTACGCCGCCAAGATGGCGGGCTTCGCCGGGCTGCACGTGTTCAAGGCGCATGAGCGCGTGTGGGCGCTGTGCGAGGACGCCGGCACGCTGCTCGCCAAGGGCCAGCTGTCGCACTCCTACCCGCATTCCTGGCGCTCCAAGAAGCCGGTGATCTTCCGGGCCACGCCGCAATGGTTCATCGCCATGGATGGCGAGCACGGCATCCGCGCCAAGGCGCTGCAGGCCATCGCCGAGACGCGCTTCATCCCCGAGGCGGGGCGCAACCGCATCAACGGCATGGTGGGCACGCGCCCGGACTGGTGCATCTCCCGCCAACGCGCCTGGGGCGTGCCCATCGCGGTGTTCGTGGAGAAGGCGACCGGCGAGGTGCTGCGCGACCCGGCGGTGATGGCGCGCATCGTGGACGCCTTCCGCGAGGAAGGCGCCGATGCCTGGTACCGCCCCGGTGCCGCCGCGCGCTTCCTGGGCGAAGGGCGCGACCCCGCCGGCTACGAGCAGGTGATGGACATCGTGGACGTGTGGTTCGAGAGCGGCTCGACCCACGCCTTCGTGCTGGAGGCGCGCGGCCTGCCCTGGCCGGCGGACCTCTACCTGGAAGGCTCCGACCAGCATCGCGGCTGGTTCCAGTCCTCCTTGCTGGAGGCGGTGGGCACGCGCGGGCGCGCGCCGTTCAAGGCGGTGCTGACGCACGGCTTCGTGCTGGACGAGGCCGGGCGCAAGATGAGCAAGTCGCTGGGCAACGTCACCGCCCCGCAGGAGGTGATGGAGAAGTACGGCGCCGACATCCTGCGCCTGTGGGTGATGAACAGCGACACGGACGAGGACCTGCGGATCGGCAAGACCATCCTGGAGCAGCAGGCCGAGCTGTACCGCCGCCTGCGCAACTCGCTGCGCTGGATCCTGGGCGGGCTGGACGGCTTCTCCGAGGCCGAGCGCGTGGAGCCCGCGCAGATGCCCGGGCTGGAGCGCTGGGTGCTGCACCGGCTGGGCGAGCTGGACGCGCGGGTGCGCGGCGCGGTGGCCAGCCATGACTGGTCCGGCGTGGTGCCGGAGATCCACCATTTCTGCGCCACCGACCTGTCGGCCTTCTGGTTCGACATCCGCAAGGACGCGCTCTACTGCGACGCGCCGGCCAGCCCGCGCCGCCGCGCCGTGCGCACCGTGCTGGACCAGCTGCACCGCTGCCTGTGCGCCTGGCTGGCCCCGGTGCTGTGCTTCACCGCCGACGAGGCCTGGCGCGCCCGCTTCGGCGAGGACGCGCCGAGCGTGCACCTGGAGCTGTTCCCGGCCATCCCCGCCGAGTGGCGCGACGAGGCGCTGGCGACCAAGTGGGCGCGCATCCGCGAGCTGCGGCGCGAGGTGACGGGCGTCATCGAGGCGGCGCGCGCGGCGGGCGAGGTCCGTTCCTCGCTGGGCGCCGCGCCGGTGCTGGCGCTGCCGGCCGAGGACCGCGCCCTGCTGGACGCCGATGGCTGGGCGGACGTCGCCATCACCTCCGGCTTCGTGCTGGAGGAGGGCGAGGCCCCGGCGGCGCGCTTCGCCCCGGCGGCCGGCGCCAAGTGCGAGCGCTGCTGGAAGGTGCTGCCCGAGGTCTCGCCCGCGCACGGCCTCTGCCGGCGCTGCGAGGCGGTGGTGGCGCCATGAGGCTGCGCCATCAGGCCCTGCTGTTCGCCGCCCTGCTGCTGGTGGCCGACCAGCTGTCCAAGTGGTGGATCCTCGAGGTGGTGCGCCTGCCGGAGGTGCGCCACATCCCCGTCCTGCAGGCCGGCCCGGCCGGCTTCGACCTGACCATGGTGTGGAACCGCGGCGTCACCTTCGGCCTGTTCAGCGGCGAGGGCGCCTGGAACCACCTCGTGCTGGCGCTGATCGCGCTGGCGGTGGCCGCCTTCCTGCTGCGCTGGCTGTGGAAGGCCGAGACGCGGCTGGTGGCGCTGGCGCTGGGCGCGGTGATCGGCGGGGCGGTGGGCAACGTGATCGACCGCTTCCGCTTCGGCGCGGTGGTGGATTTCCTGCACCTGCATGCCTGGGGCTGGTCCTGGTACGTGTTCAACGTGGCGGACGCGGCCATCGTGCTCGGCGTGCTGGCGCTGGTGGCGGACGCCTTGATTCGGCCCGAAGGAAAGCGCAAGGAAGCCGCATGAAGCCGCCTTTCCTCCTCGCCGCCCCGGTGCTGCTGCTGGCCGCCTGCGGCCCGGACACCTCGCGCACGCTGGGGCTGACGCGCGACGCGCCGGACGAGTTCCAGGTGACCACGCGCGCCCCGCTCTCCATGCCGCCCGCGCTGGGCGAGCTGCCGCGGCCGCGCCCCGGCGCCACCCGCCCGCAGGAGATGACGGCCTCCCAGCAGGCGCAGGCCATCCTGGCGCCCGGCGCTTCCGGCGCCCGCGCGCCCGGCACCGGCGAGCGCGCGCTGCTCGGCTCCGCCGGGCGCGGCGCGAGCCCGGACATCCGCAACCGGGTGGACGAGGAATCGCTGCGGCTGGAGCGCACCGACCGCAACGTGGTGGACCGCGTGCTGTTCTGGCGCGAGCAGCCGGCGCCCGGCATCCCGGTGGACCCGGCGCGCGAGGCCCAGCGCCTGCGCGAGAACGCCGCCCTGGGCCGCGAGGCGGTGGAGGGCGAGACGCCGGTGATCCAGCCGGTGCGGCGGGGCATCTTCTCCGGCCTGCGCTTCTGGTGAGCGCGGCGGGGGCTCAGCCGGCCCCCGCCTCCCACAGCGCTTCCGCCAGGCCTTGCAGGCGGGCGGCGTCGTGCAGGCGCTCTCGCCATTCGGGCGGGATGCCGGACAGGCCCCACTGGGCGCCCGCCACCATCCCGGCCACCGCGCCCACCGTGTCGGCGTCGTCGCCCAGGTTGACGGCGCGCAGCACGGCCTCGCGGAAATCCTTCGCGCCGTCCACCGCCCACATCGCCGCCTCCAGCGTGTGCACCACGTAGCCGGAGGAGGAGATGGCCCCCACCGGCAGCCCGCGCCACTTGCCGCCGGCGATGGCCCGGATGCGCGGCGGCCAGCCCTTGGCCCCGCGCGGCGTCAGCGCCGCGGCGCCGCGCCCGGCCAGCAGCCCGCACAGCACCTCCGACAGCAGGGCGCAGCCGGACACCGCCACCGGGGTGGCGTGGGTGCAGGCGGATTGCCGCTCCGCCACCGCCTCGGCCAGCCGGGGCGTGCGCCAGTGGCGCACCGCCACCGGCGCCAGCCGCATGACGGAGCCGTTGCCCGCGGCGTTGGGCGAGGGGTCGCCGGCCATCGGGTCGCCCGTCGCCTCGAAGCGCGCCAGGGCGGCGCGGGTGGCGGCGCCGATGTCGAAGCAGGTGCCGGTGGAGCTGTTCTCGCCGTGGCGGTACCAGCGCAGGCAGCGCGTCATGAAGTCCGCCGGGTCCAGGGCGGGGTCGTGCAGCAGGGATTCCGCCAGGCACAGGGCCAGAGAGGTGTCGTCCGTCCATTGGCCGGGCTGCAGGCGGAACGGCCCGCCGCCCACCATGTCGGTCACCGGGGCGAAGGTGCCGCGCTGGCGGAACTCCACCGTGGTGCCCAGGGCATCGCCGACCGCCAGGCCCAGGAAGCACCCCAGGGCACGGTCGCGCGCCGCTGCTGTCTCGTTCATCCGGTGGCGGCCTCCAGTTGGTTGGAAGCCCCATCCTGGGGCATGGGTGCGTCAGTCCCGGTCCCGTGCCGGCGCAGCAGGTCCTGGCCCAGTTGGCGCAGGCGGGCGCGCAGCGCGTCGGGCGCCAGCACCTCCACCGCTGCGCCCCAGCTCGCCAGGTGATAGGCCATCTCGTCCAGCCCGCCGGCGCGGAAGCGCACCAGCAGGGTGCCGTCCGGCTGCGGCGCCAGGGTCTGCGAGGGGTGGAACACCCAGTGCGCCGCCTCCTCCGCCGCGCCGGGGGCGAAGCGCAGGGTCACGGCCATCGGCGGCTCGCGCCACACGCCGAAGCTGTCGGCGGTCAGCCCGGCGACGTCGAAGCGCGGGGTGAAGGGGGTGTCGGTGATGTCGGCGCCCAGGATGCGGTCCAGCCGCCACACCGCGGCGTCCGGCTTGCCGGGCACGGCGGCCAGCAGGTAGGGGCGCTGGCCGTAGAGCAGGCCGCAGGGCTCCACCAGCCGCTCGGCCTCGCCGCCATCCCGGGCGCGGTAGCGCAGGCGCAGCAGGCGGCGGGCCAACACCGCCTCGCGCAGGCGGGCCAGCAGCCCCTCGGCCACGCGCATGCGCGGGCCCGGGCGCACGGCCAGACCCTCGGCCGCCAGCAGGGAGGCCGCGTCCACCTCCGCCCGGCGCAGGGCGCGGGGGTCGGCCAGGGCGCGGATCTTGCGCCCGGCGCCGCGCAGCGCCTCGGCGCGCTCGGCGGCGCCTTCCTTTTCCAGCCGGCGGGCGGCGAGGTCGAGTTCGGTCATCTCGGCGGCGGTGAGCTGCAGCGTCTGCGACAGGAAGGAGGCGCGCATGCGCCAGCGCTTCTCGTTGCCCTCGCCGGGCACGTGGTCCAGCCCGTCGCAGGCCTGGCCCACCGCCTTGAGCATGCGTTCCACCGTGCGGCGGGAGACCTCCATCTCCGCTGCCAGCTCGCCGACGGTCAGCCCAACTCGGCTGCCGGAGAGGCGCTGCACGAGTTGCAGCGCCCGCACCAACTTCTCGTGCCGGTTGGACATTGCCCCTCCGTCGCACGCACCCCGCGTGACATTACCAGAATTAGTTCCTTAGTCGAGCCCATCAGCCATCCGTTGCGTGAACGGACCATTCATCTATGCGCGCCAGATGTGCATAGTCGCCCCGGGCGGCACGCCCGGGATGCGGATGCGACGGAAACGGCGCGCCGCCCAGCAGGAAGCGGTCGGCCAGGGATTCCACCGCGCGCCGCGCCTGTGCCACCACCTCCGCCAGGTCCAGCTTCAGCGGCTTCACCTCGCCCACGCCCAGCGCGCCGGTCAGCCGCCAGTATTCCAGGGCGCGCACCGGGGCGGGGGCGATGCCGGGAAACCCGCCCTCCTCGGCCAGCAGGGCCTCCAGCGGCAGCTGCGGGTCGGTGCCCTGCTCCACCGACCGCCGCGCCGGGGCCGGGCCGGTCTTGTAGTCCACGATGCGGATGGCGCCGTCGCGCCGCACGTCCAGCCGGTCGGCGCGGCCTTCCAGCGCCACCGTGCCGGCCGGCCGGCGCAGGGAGATGCGCGCCCGCAGCTCGGCATGCGCGCTCAGCAGCTCGGGGCGCAGCACCGCCTCCTGCCCGCGCACGAAGGCGCCGATGCGCCCCAGGCGGGGCCGCCACAGCGCCACGATGGCCGGGCGCAGCCGCGCCTCGGCCACCGCCTCCTCCTCCGCCTCCTCCCAGGCGGCGCGCGCCGCCTCCTCGCCCGGCCAGCGGCGGGGCAGGCGGGCCAGGAAGCGCTGGATGACGTCGTGCACCAGCGTGCCGTAGTCCGCCGCGCCCGGCTCCTGCTCCAGCGGGCGCAGCGGCCGCAGCCGGAGGATGCGCTGGGCGTAGAAGGCGTAGGGGTCGGCCAGCAGGGTGCGCACGTCCGTCACCGTCATGCGGTGCGGCCGGGCGCGCGGCGGCGGGGTGGCGACGGGGCGCGGGCAGGGGCGCACGGCGGGCGGCGCGTCCAGCTGCGCCGCCCAGCCCGGCGCCGGGCTGGCGGGCAGCGCCAGCTCCCGGTGCTGGCCGCGCAGGAAGGTGGACAGCCGCGTCAGCCAGCGCGCCGGCACGGTGGGCGCGCCGCCGCGCCGCGCGGCGCGCGACAGCGTGACCTGCCGCCCGGCGCAGGCGGTGGCGAGGAAGTCCGCCGCTACCCGGCCGATGCGCAGCTCCGGCGAGGGCAGGCCGAATTGCTGGCGCATGGGGCGCGACATCCAGGGGCCGGGGTCGGCCGCCTGGGGCCACACCGTCTCGTCCAGTGCGCCCAGCACCACCGTGTCGAAGTCCAGCAGCCGCGCCTCGATCAGCCCCAGGATCTCCACGTGCGGGTGCCGCGCCTCCCGCCTCCCGCGCGAGACGCGGTCGCAGCGGGTGGTGCCCAGGCCCAGGGCGGATTCGAACAGCGCCGGCCATTCGGCGGGCTGCACGGGCGGCATCTCCGCCATGGCGGGGCGCAGCAGGGCCAGGTGGCGGGCCAGCGCCTCGCCTTCCGCCTGGGCGTAGAGGCGCAGCCCGCCGGGCTGGGTGGGGGTGGCGGCCAGGCGCTCGGCGGCGGCCAGGTGCTCGTCGAACAGGTCCAGCGCGGGGCGGAGCGGGGCGGTGCGCGGCAGGGAGTGGAAGGGGCCGATGGCCGTCGCCAGGTCCTCCACCAGCCCCAGCAGCTGGGCCTCGGCCTCCGGGTCGGCGCGCGGGCCGCGGAAGGCGGCGGCGATGCCCTCGCGCAGGCCCTTGAAGCCCGGGCCCGGCGCCGGGCCGCGCAGGATGGCCAGCTCCAGCCGCCGCACCTTGCGCAGCCATTCGCCGCGGTCCTGCCCGGCGGCCGTCAGCGGGTGCTTCATCACCGACAGCAGGGAAACCGGGCCGCATTCGCCGGCCGCCAGGTGGGCCAGCAGGCGCAGGAAGTTGCCGTTGGGCGTGTGGGACAGGCGCTGGCCCGCGCTGTCCTCGGCCAGGATGCCGTGGCGAGGCAGCTCGGACGCCACGCGGGCCGCCAGGTCGCGGTCGGGCGTCACCAGGGCGGCGCGGGCGCCGCGCGCCTCCAGCGCGCCGCGCAGCGCCAGCGCGATGGACGCGGCCTCGGCCTGGGCGTCCGGGGCCTCGATGCGGTCCAGCCCTTCCAGGGCGGGGCGCCAGCGGCGCGGGTTGCGGTTGGCCCAGGCGCCCGGGGAGCCATGGATGGCGGGGGCGGGCAGCAGGGCGGTGCCCAGCAGGGCGGCCCGGGCCTCGCGCGCCGCGTGCTCGGCGGTCCAGGGCTGGGCGTCGGCCATGCGCGCGCCCATGCGGTGCAGCATGCGGCGCTGGCCGCTGAAGGGGTGGGTGCAGGCCTCCTGCAGCACCGCGTCCTCCACCCGCGCCGTCGGCGCGTCCTCGCCCGGCAGCACCACGAAGCCGTTGGGCAGGGTGGCGGCCACCGTCCGCAGCAGGTCCGCCGCCGCGGGGATGGTGCCGCCCAGCCCGATGCCGGCGGCGATCACCGGGTCCTCCGGCCTCGCTTCCTCCCACTCGCGGCGCTGGGCGCGCAGCGCCATGACGCGGCGCACGCCGATGTCCAGCAGCCCCTCGGCGTCCAGCCAGCCCTGCCATTCGCGCACCACCCCCTTCAGGAAGGCGGTGGTGATCTGCCAGTGGGTGGCCAGGTTCTCCGGCGCCAGCCGGTCCAGCTTCTCCAGCCAGGACTGGTTCAGCTGGGCGGGGTCCTCCGGCAGGGGCTCGGCCTCCTCCAGCGCGATCTCGTCCAGCAGCCTGGCCAGCTCGCCCGCCAGCTCCCAGGCGTGGCGGGCGGTGCGCGGGCCGCCGGCGCGGCCGGGCAGCCGGGCGATGAAGCGCGCCAGCACCGCCTGGCGGCGCAGCGCCTCCACCGCCGGGGGCAGGCGCAGCAGGGCGGGCAGCTCCAGCTCGTCGGCGTCCTCCACGCTCAGCCCGGCCAGCGCGCGCAGGCGGGGCAGCAGGATGGCGTCGCCGCCGAAGGCTTCCAGGAAGGCGTGCTGCGCGGCGCGGGCGGAACGCCGGGTGGGCAGCAGGATGGTGGTGCGCGCCAGCACCTCGCCGGCGCCCAGGCGCTCCAGCGTCCCGCGCGCCAGCGTGGGCAGGAAGGGCAGGCCGAGGGGGATGGCGAACAGGCGCATGGCCCCATCCTAACGCAGCTGGCGGCGAAATGGGCGGGCCCCGCGCGTCAGCGCAGGATGGCCACCCCGTCCGCCGCCCGCACCCCCTGCCCCAGCGGCAGCACGAAGAGCGGGTTCACCTCCGCCTCCACCAGCCGGTCGCCCAGGGCGGCGCCCAGCCGGGCGAAGCCCTCCACCGCCGCCAGCAGGGCCGGGACGTCGGCGGGCGGGGCGCCGCGCCAGCCTTCCAGCAGGCGGCGGCCGCGCAGCCCCTCCAGCATCGCCGCCGCCTCGCCCGGCGGCAGCGGCAGCAGCCGCACGGCCACGTCGTCCAGCAGCTCCGCCAGGGTGCCGCCGGTGCCCAGCAGCAGGGCCGGGCCCAGCAGCGGGTCGTTCCGCAGGCCCAGGATCATCTCCACCCCGCCGCGCAGCTGCTCCTGCACCAGCAGCCCCTCCGCGCCGGGCACGCGGGCCAGCATGGCGGCGCCCTCCGCCGCCACCTGCCCGGGGCGCAGGCCCAGGCGCACCCCGCCCGCTTCCGTCTTGTGCAGCACGGTGCGCGACAGCGCCTTCAGCACCACGGCCTCGCCCATCCCCGCCGCCAGGGCGGCGGCCTCCGCCGGGGTGCGGGCCACCGCCTCGCGCACCGCGGGCACGCCCCAGCGGGCGAACAGCGCCTTGGCCTCGGCCTCGTGCAGCGCGCCGGCGGGCAGGTCGAAGGGCTGCGGCGGCGGCAGCGGCGGGGCCGGGGGCGGGGGCGGGCGCAGGGCGCGCAGCACGCTGGCCACCGCCTCCGGCTCCGTCACCGCCGGGATGCCGCCGGCGTTCAGCGCATGCAGGATGGCCGGCGCGTGCGGCGAGACATAGGCCAGCACCGGCTTGTCCGTGCCCTGGCGGCTGGCCGCGATGGCCTCCGCCGCCAGCCGCGGCTGCGCCAGCGCCGAGGAGCCCACCACCACCGCCAGCGCGTCGTGGTCCGGGCCGTCCAGCAGGGCGCGCATGGCGCCCTCCATCACCGCCGGCCGCAGCCCGGCCAGGGTCAGGTCCACCGGGTTGCCGCCGGGCGGCAGGCCGGTGAGGCCGGCGATGCGCGCCGCCGCGTCCGGGCCCGGCGGCGGCAGCGCCAGCCCGGCCAGCCCGCAGGCATCGGCCAGCAGCGCCCCGGCGCCGCCGGTGGAGGTGAGCACCGCCACCCGGTCGCCGCGCAGCGGGCGGCCATCGGCCAGGGCCTGGGCGATGTCCAGCAGCTCGCCGAAGCGCTCGGCGCGGCGGATGCCCAGCTGGCGGAACAGCGCGTCGAACAGCCGGTCCTCGCCCGCCATGGCCCCGGTGTGGGAGGCCGCGGCCGCCGCCCCGGCGGCGGAGCGCCCGACCTTGAAGGCCACCACCGGCTTGCCGGCCGCCGCGGCCTTGCGGGCGGCGGCGCGGAAGGCCGCCGCGTCGCGCACCCCTTCGAGGTAGAGGGCGATGACCCGGGTGGCGGCGTCCCCCGCCAGGTGGTCCAGCCAGTCGGCCACCTCCAGGTCGGCCTCGTTGCCGGTGGCGACCAGGTGGGCGAAGCCCAGCCCCCGCGCCGCCCCGCGCGACAGCGCCGCGCCCAGGATGCCGCCGGACTGCGACACCAGGGAGATGCCGCCCGCGCGCATCCCCTCCGCCTCCAGCGCGCCGGAGGCCGAGAGGACGATGCCCGCGGGCAGGTTGACCAGCCCGATGGTGTTGGGCCCCAGCAGGCGCATCGGCCCGGCCGCCGCGCGCAGCGCCGCCTGGCGGGCGGCGCCCCCGGCGCCTTCCTCGGCGAAGCCGCCGGCCAGCACGATGGCGGCGCCGCAGCCCCGCGCCGCCAGCGCGCGCACCGCCTCCACCGCGCGCTCCGCCCCCAGCAGCACGATGGCGGCGTCCGGCGCGCCGGGCAGCGCCGCCACGTCGGGGAAGCAGGGCAGGCCGTCGAGTTCCGCCACCCGCGGGTTCACCGGCCAGATGGCGCCGCCGAAGCCGTGCTTCAGCAGGTAGCCGACCGGCCGCCCGGTGGTCTTGGAGCGGTCGGCCGAGGCGCCGACCACCGCCACCGACCGCGGGTGGAGCAGCCGGGCCAGCGCCCCGCCGCTCATCCCTTGGGCTTGCCCAGGAAGGCGGCGACGGCGGCGCGGTGCTCGGCGGTGGTGTAGCAGATGGCCTGCGCCTTGGAGCCCTCGGCCAGCACCTCCTCGAACCCCATCTCCAGCGAGCGGTCGAGCACCGACTTGGCCAGCGCCAGCGCGGCGGGGGAATGGGCCGACAGCTCCCGCGCCCAGGCGGTGGCGGCGGCGTGCAGCCCGGCATCGGGCGCCAGGCGGTCGGCCAGGCCGATGGCCAGCGCCTCGGCGGCCTGCACGCGGCGGGCGGAGAACACCAGCTCCTTGGCGCGGGCCAGCCCGACGCGGCGCGGCAGGAAGTACATGCCCCCGCCATCGGGAATCAGCCCGCGGGCCAGGAAGCTCATGGTGAACATGGCGGACTCGCCCGCCAGGATGAAGTCGCAGGCCAGGGCCAGGTCCGCGCCCAGCCCGGCGGCGGCGCCGTTCACCGCCGCCACGGTGGGCTTGGGGAAGGTGTGCAGCAGGGCCACGCAGCGGTGGGTACGCCCCTGCCGGCGCCAGCCGTTCATCGCCACCTCCTCCGGCGGGGCGGCGAGGCGCTGCTGCATGCCGCGCACGTCGCCGCCGGCGCAGAAGGCGGCGCCCGCGCCGGTCAGCACCAGGGCGCGCACCGCGGGGTCGGCCGCCCAGCCCTCCAGGGTGGCGATCACCTCGGCGCGCATGGCGTCGTCCATGGCGTTGCGCACCTCCGGCCGGTTCAGGCGCAGGGTGGCGATGCCGTCCTCGACGGCGGTCTCGATGGCGCTGGTCATGGGGGGTCCCTCAGTCGATGCGCAGGTTGGCGCGCTGCACCACGGCGGACCAGCGCACCCGCTCCTCCGCCAGGAAGTCGGCCAGGTGCGCCGGGCTGGGCGAGGGCGCGACCTCGTCCACCCCCTGCTCCACCAGGCGGCGGCGCAGGTCGGCGTCCTCCAGCACGGCGTTCAGGGCGCGGTGCAGGGCGGCGATGGCGGGCGCGGGCGTGCCGGCGGTGGCCAGCAGGGCGTACCAGGTGGCGCTGTCCAGCTCGGGGAAGCCGGCCTCGGCGCTGGTGGGCAGCTCGGGCAGCGCCAGGGAGCGCGCGCGCCCGGCCACCGCCAGCGCCCGCAGCCCGCCCGAGGCGATGTGCGGCAGCAGGGGCGCGGCGGCGTTGGTGAGGATGTCCAGCCGCCCGGCCAGCGTGTCCGACAGGGCGGGGCCGGTGCCGCGGTAGTGCACCGGCTCCAGCTCCGCGCCCAGCACCACGGCCATCATGGCGCCCAGCGCGTGGCCGGTGGTGCCCGCGCCCGGCGTGCCGTAGCGCAGCGGCGCCGGCGCGGCGCGCATCACCCGCTGCAGCTCCGCCAGGGAGCGCGCGGGCACGCGCGCGCCCACCGTGATGACGTTGGGCGAGGCGCCGACGTAGCCCACCGGCGCGAAGTCGCGCACCGGGTCGTAGGGCAGGCGCGCCTGCACCAGGGAGGACAGCAGGAAGGAGCCGGAGCCGGCCAGCAGCAGGGTGTGCCCGTCGGGCGGGGCCTTGGCCACCAGGTCGTTGCCGATGAGGCCGCCGGCGCCGCCGCGGTTCTCCACCACGATGGGCTGGCCCAGCCGGGCGGCCAGCGCCTCGGCCACCATGCGGCCGACCACGTCGTTGGAGCCGCCGGCGGTGAAGGGGATGACGAGGCGCAGCGGGCGCTGCGGGAAGCCCTGCGCCCGGGCCGGCGCGGCGAGCAGGGGCAGGGCGGCGAGGGCGCGGCGGCGCATGGCGGGGGTTTCCTCCGGCTCGCGGGGTCTGCGGCCCCGGCCGGGGGCGCGATAGCACCGCGGCGGCGCGCGGTCAGCCCCCGCCGCCGGCCGGGCGCACATGAAAAAGGGGCGGCCGTCGCCGGCCGCCCCCTGGTTCCTGAACCCGTGGGGATCAGAAGTCCATGTCGCCCATGCCGCCGCCCGGCGGGCCGCCGGCGGGGGCCTTCTTCTCCGGACGCTCGGCCACCATCGCCTCGGTGGTGATCAGCAGGGCGGCCACGGAGGCGGCGTCCTGCAGGGCCGTGCGCACGACCTTGGTCGGGTCGATGATGCCGGCGCCCACCAGGTCCTTGTACTCGTCCTTCTGGGCGTCGTAGCCGTAGGTGTACTCGCTGTTGCGCAGCACCTCGCCGGCCACCACGGCGCCGTCCTTGCCGGCGTTCGCGGCGATCTGCTTCACCGGCGCCTGGATGGCGCGGCGGACGATCTCGATGCCGACCTCCTCGTCGCGGTTCTCGCCCTTGACGGAGGCGAGGTTCTGCGAGGCGCGCAGCAGGGCGATGCCGCCGCCGGGCACGATGCCTTCCTGCACCGCGGCGCGGGTGGCGTGCAGCGCGTCGTCCACGCGGTCCTTGCGCTCCTTCACCTCGACCTCGGTCGAGCCGCCGACGCGGATCACCGCCACGCCGCCGGCCAGCTTCGCCAGGCGCTCCTGCAGCTTCTCGCGGTCGTAGTCCGAGGTGGTCTCCTCGATCTGCGCCTTGATCTGCTCGCAGCGGCCCTGGATCTCCGACTTCTCGCCGGCGCCGTCGACGATCGTGGTGTTCTCCTTCTCGATGCGGATGGTCTTGGCCTTGCCCAGCATCTGGAGGGTCACGTTCTCGAGCTTGATGCCCAGGTCCTCGGAGATCATCTGGCCACCGGTCAGGATGGCGATGTCCTCCAGCATGGCCTTGCGGCGGTCACCGAAGCCCGGGGCCTTCACGGCGGCGATCTTCAGGCCGCCGCGCAGCTTGTTGACCACCAGCGTGGCCAGGGCCTCGCCCTCCACGTCCTCGGCGATGATGACCAGCGGGCGGCCGGACTGCACCACGGCCTCCAGCAGCGGCAGCATCGGCTGCAGCTGGGACAGCTTCTTCTCGAAGATGAGGATGTAGGGCTGGTCCAGCTCCGCGATCATCTTCTCCGCGTTGGTGATGAAGTACGGGGAGACGTAGCCGCGGTCGAACTGCATGCCCTCGACGACGTCGAGCTCGGTCTGGATGGACTTCGCCTCTTCGACCGTGATCACGCCCTCGTTGCCGACCTTCTCCATCGCCTCGGCGATCATCTTGCCGATCTCGGCCTCGCCGTTGGCGGACAGCGTGCCGACCTGCGCGACCTCGGCGGAGGTGGTGATCTTCTTGGTCTGGCTCTCCAGCTCGGCCACGACGGAGGCGACGGCCTTGTCGATGCCGCGCTTGAGGTCCATCGGGTTCATGCCGGCGGCCACCGCCTTGGCGCCCTCGCGCACGATGGCCTGGGCCAGCACGGTCGCGGTGGTGGTGCCGTCACCGGCCAGGTCGTTGGTCTTCGAGGCCACCTCGCGCACCATCTGCGCGCCCATGTTCTCGAACTTGTCGGCCAGCTCGATCTCCTTGGCGACGGTCACGCCGTCCTTGGTGATCCGCGGCGCGCCGAACGACTTGTCGATCACGACGTTGCGGCCCTTGGGGCCCAGCGTGACCTTCACCGCGTCGGCCAGGATGTCCACGCCGCGCAGCATCTTGTCGCGGGCCGTGGCGCCGAACTTCACGTCCTTGGCAGCCATGTGTGTGCTCTCCGAAATCTGTGTGGGAAGGGGGGGTGGCTCAGGCGGCCTTGGCGGTCACGGAGGAGCCCTCGATGACGCCCATGACGTCGCTCTCCTTCATGATGAGCAGCTCCTCGCCGTCCACCTTCACCTCGGTGCCCGACCACTTGCCGAACAGGATGCGGTCGCCGGCCTTCACGTCGAGCGCGCGGACCTCGCCCTTGTCGTTCACGGTGCCGGAGCCGACGGCGATGACCTCGCCTTCCTGCGGCTTCTCCTTGGCGGTGTCGGGGATGATGATGCCGCCCGCGGTCTTCTCCTCAGCCGTGATGCGGCGGACGAGGACGCGGTCGTGCAAGGGGCGGAACTTCATGGCGGTTCTCTCCTGGCTTGGCTCAGGGTCTCGCTGGATCCACGGCGGGGGTGTGTTGGCACTCCCCGCCGAGGAGTGCCAGCTAGCTAGGAGAAGCCTTCCCGCGAGTCAAGCCGCAAAGCAGCACTCTCACGCTGCGAGTGCCAATGCCTTGAAACAAAACGAAAAATCTGGCGTCCCGCGCAGCGCGCATGGCAGGCTTCGCGTTGCAGCATCGTGACATGAAGGAGGTTCGCGACGTGCTGGACGCCCTGCTTCCCATCATCCGCCAGCCGGATTGGCGGCTGACCACCGCCGAGATCCTGTATCACCTGCCCGACCACCCGCACCTGCTGCAAAGCTTCGTCTGGCAGCGCGACGACCTGGCGCCCAGCTTCCCGCGGCTGACCGATTTCCTGGCCTTCTGGCAGCGGGAGATCCAGGGCCCGCTGCATTCCGTGCGCGTCGCCTCGGCCGCACTGGTCCAGCCGGCCGAGCTGCGCTACGCCAACGGCGTGTTCACCCTGCATTGAGGGCCCGGGCCTTGGCGCCCGGGCGGGGGGCTCAGGCGGCCCGCTGCTCCGGGCGGGGGTGGCGCGCCTCGCGCAGCAGGCGGGCGGCGTCGTGGCCGCGGTCCTGCACCGAGCGCAGCACGTCGGCCAGGGCGGCCAGCGGCGCCGGCACCGGCAGGCCACCCCGCACGTAGCGGCTCATCGTCGGCGGCTGGCAGCCAATCAGGCGGCAGAACTCCGCCTGCGTCATCTGCATGTCCAAAAGGACGGTCTTCAGCTCAATTCCTGTCATTTTCTCAAGATTCATCCGGTTTGATGATTCTTGCCACGTATGTGGCACCCCAAGACCCGGCAATAGCCAGCCCCCACGGCAATTTCCACAACTAATGGTTTAATCAGCAATCAACACATTGGGAATCTTCCGGAGGCCGGTGCCGCCGCCGCCCGCCCGCCCTATGATGCCCGCCATGCCCAGCCTGTCCCGCGTCCTGTCCCTGGACGATTTCGCGCCGCTGTCCCGCCGCCACCTGCCCCGCCCGGTCTTCGGCTACGTGGCCGGGGCGACGGAGCGCAACGCCTCCCTGCACGACAACGCCCGCGCCTTCGCCGAATGGGCCTTCACGCCGCGCGTGCTGGCGGATGTGTCGCGCCGCTCGCAGGCGGTCACGCTGTGGGGGCGCGAATGGGCGGCGCCCTTCGGCATCGCGCCCATGGGCATGGCCGCCCTGGTGGCCTGGCGTGGCGACATCGCGCTGGCCGCCGCGGCGCGGGCGGCCAACATCCCCTACGTGCTGTCCGGCTCCTCGCTCATCAGGATGGAGGAGGTGATCGCCGCCAACCCCGATGCCTGGTTCCAGGCCTACCTGCCCGGCGATTCGCGGCGGGTGGAGGCCTTGGTGGACCGGGTGGCGGCGGCGGGCTTCGGCACGCTCCTCCTCACGGTGGACACCGCCGTGCTGCCCAACCGCGAGAACAACGTCCGCAACGGCTTCTCCACCCCGCTGCGCCCCTCGCTGCGCCTGGCCTGGGACGGCGCCATCCGCCCGCGCTGGCTGCTGGGCACCTGGCTGCGGACGCTCCGCGAACACGGCATGCCGCATTTCGAGAACAGCTTCGCCGAGCGCGGCGCGCCCATCCTGGCCAAGAACGTGCTGCGCGACTTCACCGCGCGCGACCACCTGAACTGGGAGCACCTGGCGCTGATCCGCCGCCGCTGGCCCGGCAAGCTGCTGGTGAAGGGCGTGATGCACCCCGACGACGCCGTGCGCGCGGCGGATGAGGGCGCGGACGGCGTCATCGTCTCCAACCATGGCGGCCGGCAGCTGGACGGCACCGCCAGCCCGCTGCGCGTGCTGCCGCGCGTGGCCGAAGCAGTGGGCGAGCGCGTGGTGGTGATGCTGGATGGCGGCATCCGCCGCGGCACCGACGTGCTGAAGGCCTACGCCCTAGGCGCGCGCTTCACCTTCGTCGGCCGGCCGATGCTGCACGCCGCCGGGGTGTTCGGGCAGGCGGGGGTGGAAAAGGCCATCGCCCTGCTGATGGCGGAAATCCACACCGACATGGGGCTGATGGGGATCACCAGCCCCGGGGCCATGGGGCCGGCGCTGCTGGAGCGGGTAGGGTAGGTCAGTCCCCGGCCGGCACGGCGCGGGCGCGCACCCAGGCGACGAACGCTGCCTCCTCGCGCCCGCCGGCGGCGACGTCCAGCAGGACGGCGGCGGTCTCGCCCTCCGGCGCGTCCAGCGTCCAGCCGTTCAGGCCCAATGCCACCAGCAGCAGCGCCAGGGCCACGCGCTTGTTGCCGTCCACGAAGGGGTGCCGCAGGCGCACGATGGAGAAGGCGACCGCCACGGCCAGCGCCACCTCATCCCCCTCGCCGCCATAGGCTGCCAGCTGCGCGGGGCAGGCCAGGGCGGCATCCAGCACCCCGGCATCCCGCAGTCCCGGCGCCCCGCCATCGCGCGCGATCAGCCGCGCATGCATGGCCTGCACCGCCGTGGCGGAAGGCAGGCGGAAGGCCGTCACTTGGCCAGGATGGAATAGGCGCGGCCGTAGCGGCCCAGCGAGGCCTCGAAAAGCGCCATCGCCTCGGCATCCGCGCCGTCCGCCGGGGTGATCACCACGCGGCCCGGCTCCGCCTCCACCCGCACGGCGGCGCCGCGGGCCAGCCCGGCGGCGTCCAGCACCTCGCGCGACAAGGTGAGGCCGGTGCTGTTGCCCTGCCGGGACAGGCGGGTGGTCAGGCTGACGGGCGCGCTCATCGCCATGGATGTAAGAACATCCGTCAGGACATGCAAGGCGCGGCGTGGCGCCTCACGTGCGCCCCGGCATCTCCGGCCCGGCCGCCAGCCGGCGCACCGCGGCCAGCATCGCCGGGTGGTCCCACTCGGCCTCGCCTTCCAGCCGGGCGCGCTCCATGCCGGTGCGGTCCACGATGACCGTGGTGGGCAGGGCGCGCACCCCCATGCCGCGCGCCGCCGCCCCGCGCGGGTCCAGCCACACCCCCAGGCGGCGGATGCCGACGCGCCCATAGAACGCCTCCACCACCGCCCGCCCGCCGCGGTCGGAGGACAGGGCCAGCACCTCGATGCCCTCCGCCGCCACGGCCTCCGCCAGCCGGTCCAGCGCCGGCATCTCTGCCACGCAGGGCGGGCACCAGGTGGCCCAGAGGTTCACCACCAAGGCGCGGCCGTTGAAGCGGGTGAAGTCGTGCTCCGCCCCGGCCGCGTCGGTGAAGGTGACGGCGGCGGCCGGCCGCGCACCCTCCCGCAGCCGGGCGAGGCCGCCATCCGGCAGGGCGGCTTGCGCGCCGCGCGCGGCGAGGGGTAGGGACAAGGCGCAAGCCGCGAGGATGCGGCGGCCCATCGTCACTGATGGTTTCGGCACGGAAGCGGCACTCCCCTTGAGCATCTCCAACACCACCGGCGCCAACCAGCAATGGGGCGGGCGCTTCGCCGAGGGGCCCTCGGCCATCATGCAGGCCATCAACGCCTCGGTCGGCTTCGACCGCAAGATGTGGCGGCAGGACATCCGCGGCTCCCTCGCCCACGCCGCCATGCTGGCGCATGTAGGCATCATCGGCGCGGATGACGAGGCGGCCATCCGGGACGGCCTCGCCGCCATCGCCGCCGAGATCGAATCCGGTGCCTTCGCCTGGAGCGAGGCGCTGGAGGACGTGCACATGAACATCGAGGCCCGCCTGACCGAGCGCATCGGCGAGGCCGGCAAGCGCCTGCACACCGCCCGCTCCCGCAACGACCAGGTGGCGACCGACTTCCGCCTCTGGGTGCGCGACGCCATGGACGGGCTGGCGGCGCAGATGGAGGACTGCATCCGCGCCTTCGTGCAGCGCGCGGAGGAGCATGCCGGCACCATCATGCCCGGCTTCACCCACCTGCAGCCGGCCCAGCCCACCACCTTCGGCCATCACCTGCTGGCCTATGCCGAGATGCTGTGGCGCGACCGCGGCCGCATGCTGGACGCCCGCGCCCGGCTGAACGCCGATTGCCCGCTGGGCGCGGCCGCCATGTGCGGCACCGGCTTCCCGACCGACCGCCACATGACCGCCGCCGCGCTCGGCTTCGACGGCCCGGCGCGCAACAGCCTGGACGCCGTGGGCTCGCGCGATTTCGCCATGGAGTTCCTGGCCGCCTGCGCCATCTGCGCCACCCACCTCTCGCGGCTGGCGGAGGAGATCGTGCTGTGGACCAACCCGGCCTGGGGCTTCGTGAAGCTGGGCGACGGGCTGACCACCGGCAGCTCCATTATGCCGCAGAAGCGCAACCCGGATGCGGCGGAGCTGGTGCGCGGCAAGACCGGGCGCATCACCGGCGCGCTGGTCGGGCTGCTGACCGTGGTGAAGGGCTTGGCGCTGACCTATGCCAAAGACCTGCAGGAGGACAAGGAAGGCGTGTTCGACGCCGCCGAATCCCTCACCCTCTGCCTGGCCGCGACGGCGGCGATGGTGCGCGACATGACGCCCGATGTCGGCCGAATGGCCGCCGCCGCCGGCGGGGGCTTCTCCACCGCCACCGACCTGGCCGACTGGCTGGTGCGCGAGCTGAAGCTGCCCTTCCGCGACGCCCACCACGTCACCGGCCGCCTGGTCGCCAAGGCGGAGCTGATGGGGGTGGAGCTGACGGGCCTCACCATCATGGAGATGCGCGAGGTCGAGCCGCGCATCCATGAGGGGGTGTTCGGCGTGCTGTCGCCGGCGGCCTCCGTCGCCTCGCGCCGCTCCTTCGGCGGCACGGCGCCGGACAATGTGCGCGCGCAGGTGGCCGGGTGGCGGGAGCGCCTGGCGTGAGGGGCGCCTGCGCGCTGCTGGCGCTGCTGGCGCTGGCCGGCTGCGGCCGCTATGGCCCGCCGCGCCCGCCCGGCCCGGCCGACCAGGTGAGCTTCCCGCGCGCCTTCCCCCAGCCCACCGCCGCCGAGCGCGCCGCCGAGGCCGAGCGCCTGCGCCGCGCCGGCCTGCCGGTGCCGCCCGCGCTGCTGCGCTGAGAACTCACGCCAGGGCGAACATCGCCAGCACCGCGCCCGCGGCCACCAGTTGCAGCGCGTTGGCGATGACCGACAGGCGGTGCATCCGCTGGAAGTCCCGCCCGGCCGCGGCGTTGCCGCGCTGGGCGGCGTCGGACAGCGCGTTGATGCGCGGCATCAGCACCTGCCGCAGCCACCAGCCCATGGCGGCGCTGGCGGCCATGATGCCCGCCGCCGGCAGCGAGAGCGGGAACAGCGCCACCGCCGCCGCGCCGGACAGCCCGCCCACCCACAGGTAGTAGACGGGAAACACCTGCCGGATGAACGGCCCCGCCACCGCGGGCGGCAGCCGGGTGAACACCAGCGGCGCCACCACGGCGGCGAAGAACCCCATGCCCCCCAGCAGCAGGGCGACGCAGAACAGGGCGAGCAGGGCGAGCACGGTTTCCATCACCCCCACATAAGGCCGCCCCCGGCCCTGGAAACCGCTGCCCCGCGCCCCAAAGATGAACGGCGTTCCATCGGGGAGACACGTTCCATGCGCCTGAACCGCCGCGCCGCCGTGCTGGCCGCGCCCGCCCTCGCCAGCCTCGCCGCCCTGCCGGCCGGCGCCGCGCCCCCGCCGCCCAAGGGCGCCATGCCGCCGCTGTTCCACCGCATCCGGCTGGGCGACATGGAGGTGACGACCCTGCTGGACGGCGCCATGCAGGGCACCAATGCCGGCATCCAGAACTTCTTCCCCGATTCCCGCCCGGAGGAGATCGCCCCCCTGCGCGAGCGCGCCTTCGCCATCGAGGGCGGGCTGCACCAGCCGGTCGGCGCCTACCTGGTCAACACCGGCCGCAACCTGGTGATGATTGATTGCGGCGGGCATTCCTCCTTCATCCCCACCACCGGGCGCACGCTGGACGCGCTGCGCGCCTCGGGCCACGACCCGGCGCAGGTGGACACCGTGATCCTGACCCACATCCACCCCGAGCACGCGCTGGGCCTGAGCTACGACGGCACCACGATGAACTTCCCCAACGCGGAGGTCGTGGTCACCCAGGCCGACCACCAGTTCTGGACCGACCCGGCGATGGAAGCGCGCGTGCCGCAGGGCCAGCGCTTCATCGAGGCCGGGCGCCGCGCCATCCGCCCCTACGCCAGCCGCATCCGCACGGTGGAGATGCGCGAGGGGCTGGAGGTGGTGCCGGGCATCTTCCTGGTGCCCGCGCCCGGCCACACGCCGGGCCATGTGAGCTACCGCCTCACCTCGCAGAACCGCTCCATGCTGATCTGGGGCGACATCGCGCACCAGATGGTCATCCAGCTGGCCCGCCCGCGCTGGCGCGTCGGCGTGGACGTGGACCCCGTGATGGGCGTGGAAAGCCGGGTGCGCACGCTGGAGATGCTGGCCGCCGAGCGCCTGCTGATGGGCGGCGTCCACGTGCCCTGGCCCGGCTTCGGCCGCGTGGTGCGCGACGGCGAGGGCTTCCTCTACGCCCCGCGGCCGCTGCAGTTCGGCGCGGAGGCCTGACGGGGCCGGCCGGGGCGCCTCCCCGGCCGGTTAACCCGGGCTTCACCGGCATGCCCCATCTTGGAAGCATGATCCGCCTCCTTCTCCCGCCCCTGGAAAAATTCGAGGCCGCGTTGCGCCAGCCCGCCACCTGGGCCGAACGCGGCGTTCACATGCCCTTCACCTCGCCCGTGCTGTTCGGCGCCCGGCTGCGCAGCCGCGGCGCCGGGGCGCCGGAGGTGGTGCTGGCGCATCCGGGCGGGCAGAAATCCTTTCTGGTCATGCCCTGGCCGGCGGCGGTGGATGCCTGCCGCCCCTCCCTGGCCGACCGCGCGCTGATGCGCGCGCTGGAGGGCCGGACGCTGCACCCCGGCGCGGTGCGGATGGCGGCGGCGGCGGTGGCCGCCACCGGGCTGCTGGGCCGCGCCGCCCTGGGCGCCCCGCCGGCCGGGCCGCTGGACGCGCGCGCCCTGTCGCTGGCGCTCACCGCCTGGCGCGCCGCCGCGCCGACGGAGGAGGACCGCCGCCGCGCCGTGGCGGTGGCCGCCCAGGCCGCCGCGGTGGCGCTGGCCGCGCAATCCCAGGCCGAGCCGACGCGCCGCGCATGGCTGGAGGATGGCTGGGGCCTGCTGGCCGCGCTCTGGAGCATCGCCGAGGAGGAGGACCGCCCCGCCCTGGTGCGCCGCTTCTGCGCCATCCTGCCCCTGGCGCCGGAGGAAGCGCAGGCCTGGCCGGGCTGCGAGCCCCTGCTGGGCGTGGCCCCGCCCAGCCACCCCGGCGCCCAGGGCCGCTTCGCCACCCAGCCCCGCTGCGAGGCGGCGGTGGCGCGCTGGATCGGCGCGCCATGAGCCTGCCCAGCCCCGCCCTGCGCGAACTGACCCGCAGCGCCGGCCAGGCCAGCGACGCCCAGCTGCTGCGGCTGGTGCAGATGCTGGACGCCATGCCCAGCCGCGGCGCGGCCGACATGGTGCTGGCGCCGCTGCGCTGCCGCCTGCGGCGCCTGCGCCCGTCCCGCCCGCTGGGGGTGACGCGGCTGCTGTTCCTGCCGATGGACGCGCTGGTGGTGCCGGCCAAGGACTGGCGCCCCGGCCGCGGCCAGATCCCGCGCACCGCCCTGTGCCCCCTGGCCGCCGCGCTGGAGGCGCAGCACCCCGCCATCTTCGCCGAGGCGAACGCCGCCCTGGCCGGCCGCACCACCGCCGACCTGCACCTGGTGTCCGAATGGGGCGCGCGGCTGTGGCTGCTGGCCGGGGAAAGCCTGGGCGCCCGCCCGCCGCCGGGCTGGGAGGAAACCAGCCTGCCCGCCAGCACCTACGCCTCGGTGGCGGTGGTGTGCCGCACCCTGTGGCGCTACGGCCCGATGGCCTGGCGCTTGCGGCTGGCCGGGCCGGACGGCCCGCCGGAAGCCCTGGCGCGGCCCATGCTGCGCGGCGTGGCGGCCGACGGGCCGGAGGCGCTGGGCGTGGTGCTGGCCGCGCTGCTGCCCTTCGCCGCCCAGCCCGGCGCCCTGACGCAAATGGCCAGCGCCATGGGCCGCCAGCTCAGCGCCATCGCCGACCAGGCGCTGGACCGCTTCCTGGCCGACGCCCCGCCCGCCCTGGCGCCGGAGGAGCTGGAAGCCGCCCCCGACGCGCTGGAGCGCCTGACGACGGTGCTGGAGGACCTGGAGGCCAACCTGCCCGCCGGCAAGCCGCAGCGCCTGCAGCAGGTGGCCGGCATGCGCCAGGCCGCCGGCACCGCCTGCCTGCGCCGGCTGGAGCAGGAGGGCGGCCCCCAGCTGGCCCAGGCCCTGGCGCAGCTCGCCGCCCGCCCCGAGGTGGCCGATGCCGAGGTGGAGCTGCTGGAGGAGCGCGCCGCCGCGCTGCGTGCCCTGGTGGACGCCGCCCGGCGGCTGGAGCGCGGCCCGCTGGCCGACAAGGCGCTGCGCCCGGCGGTGACGATGCTGACCCAGCTGGCGGCCCGGCTGCCGGCCGCGGGGCGCGGGCTGCGCCGCGCCGACGCGCTGCGCCTGCTGGAGCTGCTGGGCGAGGGCGACGCCGCCGCCCGGCTGCTGCCCGCCTGAGGCACCGGTTCCCCCGCCGGGGGTTTCCGGGGTAGGTTCGCGCCCCAGGGGAACAGGTTGGTGGGGGTTATCGCCATGCGTTGGATCATCCTGGCGGGGGCCGCGCTGCTCTCCGCCTGCGCCGGGGCGCCCTCGGGCAACGCCCCGCAGGCCCTGGTGGACCGCTCGGCCCTGACGGTGCAGGAAATCCTGGCCGAGGAGAACGACCGCCTGGACGCCGCCGCCCTGCTGCGCCGCGCGCGCGGCGCCGTGGTCTGCCCGCGTTCCTTCCGCGTCGCCTTCTTCGCCGGCGGCGAGGGCGGGGGCTGCGTGCTGGTGGGGCGCGACGCCGCGGGCTCCTGGTCCTCGCCGGCCTTCTACGTGATGGGCTCGGGCTCCATCGGCTTCCAGGCCGGCATCCAGGACAGCCAGACCCTGCTGCTGCTGATGAACGAGCGCGCGCTGAGCAGCGTCATCGACCAGCAGTTCAAGTTCGGCGCCGACGCCTCGCTGGCCGTGGCCCATGTGGGCGGCTCGGTGGAGGCGGCGACCACGCCGGCCCTGGGGGCGGACATCCTGTCCTTCTCGCGCACGCGGGGGCTGTTCGCCGGGCTGGCGCTGGAGGGCAGCGTGCTGCAGCCCCAGCCGGACTGGAACGCCGCCTATTACGGGCGCGAGGTGACGGCGCGCGACATCGTGGTGAACATGGCCGCCCACAACCCGGGCGCCGACCCGCTGCGCGCGGCGCTGCTGCGCTTCTCCGGCCAGTCCGGCGCGGTGGCGGGGCCCACCCCGGTGGCCGGGCCCGCCGCGGTGCCGGCCGCGCCGTCGCGCCGGGTGCCCGCCACGGGGGTGCAGCGCCAGGCCCTGCCGCCGCCGCCCGGGCCGGCCCCGCGGCGGTGAGGCGCCTCCTCCTCCTGCTCGCGCTGCTGGCGCCCGCGCTGCCCGCGCGGGCCGAGCTGCGGCAGGACGCGCAGGTCCTGGTGGACCAGGCCGCCACCGCCCTGCCCGACCTGTTCGCCGAGGTGGACCCGGCGGCGCGCGACCAGCTCGCCGCCCTGCTGCGCGAGGCGCGGGGCGTGCTGCTGTGCCCGCGCATCCTGCGCGCGGGCTTCCTGTTCGGCGGGCGCGGCGGCGGCTGCGTGCTGCTGGGCCGCGAGGGCGCGGGCTGGACCCACCCGGCCTTCTACGGGATGACCGGCGGCGGGGTGGGGCTGCAGATCGGCATCCAGGACCTGTCGCTGATGATGGTGGTCCGCACGGAGCGCGGCCTGTCCGCCCTGATGGACAGCCAGTTCGCCGTCGGGGCGGACCTGGGAGTCTCCGTCGCCTCCTTCGGCGCCAACCTGGCCGGCGGCACCACGGCGGCGGGCGGGGCGGACATCGTCTCCGTGGCGCGCGCGCGCGGGCTGTTCCTGGGCGCGACGCTGGAGGGCTCGCTGCTCGCCGCGCGCTCGCAGTGGAACATGGCGTATTTCGGCGAGGATTTGTCGGCGCGGCAGATCGTGCTGCAGGCGCAGGGGCGCAACCCGGGGGCGGACCGGCTGCGCGCCACCCTGCAGCGCCTGTCCGGCCGCTGAGGCGATGGACGCCTTCTGGCGCACCACCCCCCTGGCGGCGATGACGCCCGCGCAGTGGGAAAGCCTGTGCGACGGCTGCGGCCGCTGCTGCCTGCACAAGCTGCGCGAGGACGGCACCGGCCGGCTGCACCACACGGAAGTCGCCTGCCGCCTGCTGGACGTGTCCAGCGCCCGCTGCACCGACTACCCCAACCGCCGCGCCCGCGTGCCCGACTGCCTGCAGCTGACCCCCGCCATGGTGGAGGAGGTGGACTGGCTGCCTCCCACCTGCGCCTACCGCCTGGTGGCGGAGGGGCGGGACCTGCCCGCCTGGCACCCGCTGGTCTCCGGCGACCCCGGGAGCGTGGCGCGCGCCGGCGTCTCCGTGGCCGGGCGCTGCGTCTCCGAGCGCCGCGCCGGCGCGCTGGAGGACCACCTGCGCCGCTGGCCCGGGCAGTGGCCGCGCCAGGCCGGGCCGAAGCCGCCCGCGAAAGGACGCCCCGCATGACCGATGCCCTGTATGGCGGCGTGAACGCCGCCGTGCTGACCCCGCTCGACGCCGACCTCTCGCCCGACCTGGACCGCATGGCCGGGCACGCCGGCTGGCTGCTGGCCCATGGCTGCAACGGGCTGGGCGTGCTGGGCACCACGGGCGAGGCCAACAGCTTCTCCGGCCGCGAGCGCATGGCCATCCTGGAAGGGCTGGTGGCGCGCGGCATCCCGGCGGCGCGCATGATGCCGGGCACCGGCACCTGCTCCATCCCCGAGACGGTGGAGCTGACGCAGCACGCCCGCGCCCAGGGCTGCCCCGGCGTGCTGCTGCTGCCGCCCTTCTACTACAAGGCGCCCTCCGATGACGGGCTGTTCGCGCATTTTAGCGAGGTGGCGCGCCGCGTCGGCGGCGGGGTGGCGCTCTACCTGTATCACTTCCCGCAGCAGAGCGCGGTGCCGCTGTCGCTCGACCTCATCGCGCGGCTGCGCGACGCCTTCCCGGGCGTGTTCCGCGGCGTGAAGGACAGCTCGGGCGACTACGCCAACAGCCTGGCGATGGCGCGGCGCTTCGGCCCGGACGGCTTCGAGGTCTACACCGGCTCGGACGAGAACCTGCAGCGCATGCTGGCCGATGGCGGGGCGGGCTGCATCACCGCCACCTCCAACGCCAACAGCCATTGGGGCGGCATCGTGTATGCGAAGCGCACGGGCGCGGAGGCCGACGCCGCCCAGGCCATGCTGGCCGCCACCCGCAAGGCCGCCGCCGCCCGCCCGCTGATCCCCGGCCTGCGCGAGGTCATCGCGCGCTCCCGCCGGGACGCGGCGTGGCGCCGCATCCGCCCGCCCCACCTGCCGCTGGGCGAGGCGGAGGGCGAGGCCGCCTGGGCCGCCTGGCAGGCCACCGGCGCCCTGCCGCTGCCGGGGCTGGCCGGTTGAGCCGCCCCGCCCCACCCCCCGCGACGAAGGAGACCGCCATGCCCCACTCCCGCCCCGTGAGGCCGGCATGAGCGGCCCGCTGCGCTGCCGCCCGCCGGCCGTGCCCACCGTGCAGGTGGACGACCAGCACCTGCGCGTGACGCGCTGGGACTTCGCGCCGGGCGCCGAGACCGGCTTCCACCGCCATGGCTGGCTCTACGTGGTGGTGCCGGTCACCGACGGCACGCTGCACCTGGAATTCCCCGACGGCAGCACGGCCAGCGCCGAGCTGAAGGCGGGCATGGCCTATCACCGCCCGGCGGGGATGGAGCACAACGTGGTGAACGGCGGCGCCGCCCCGCTGAGCTTCGTGGAAACCGAGGTGAAGGCCTTTCCCGGCTAGAGCACGATCCGCTTTGATGGAGTCATCAAGGCGGTGAGTCGTCCTCTCAGCAAAGGCTGGATCACCATCCAGGGTCAGCGCAGGAACCACCCCGCGCCCTCGCGCAGCGCGGCGTCGCGCCCGTCGCGGCTGACCGCCCACAGCGGGCTGTCCACCGCCAGGCGCTGCCCGCCGTCGCGCTGCACCGGGCGGATGTTCAGCGCGGCGACGGAGCGCGACTGCGGCCCGAACACGTCGAAGGGCACGCGCACGTAGATGCCCTTGTCGAAGGAGCCCTCGCCGAAGTCGCGGAAGCGCACGTTGGTGAGGGTGGCGAAGCCCCCCACCTCGATGCCCGAGGCGAAGCGCCGCCCCACCTCCAGCGTGCCGCCCCAGTCGCCGGCCAGGTAGCGGCCGCCGCGCAGCACGGCGTAGGTGTTCCACCAGGGCAGGTCGGCGTAGAGCGAGGCGTGGCCGGTGACGACGCTGTAGCCCAGCGTGCCCACCGTCTGGGTGTATTGCCGCTGCGCCACCCAGTTCACGTCCAGCCCCACCGCCCAGGTCGCGCCGTGCGGCCGCCACAGCACCTCGCCCGACAGGCCGCCGAACATCGGCTCCAGCAGGCCGGCGGTGGCGCGGGCGTACACGTCGGGCGCGGGCATCCACAGCCGCTCGGCGTACAGGGCGGGCAGGGTGGTGGAGCCGGCGCGGGCGTAGCGCGCGAAGTCGGAGCGCACGTGCGGCAGCACGGAATCGCTGGGCAGGCCGCCATCCAGGTTGCCGGCCAGGCGCTGCGCCACGCCGCCGGCCAGCGCCACGCCCCAGGGCAGCTCCAGCCGCGCCCCGGCGGCGGCTCCCAGTTGCCAGCGCACGGAGGATTGCGGGTCGCCCACCTGCAGATTCAGCGTCGGCGCCACCCCCCAGGACAGGCGCGGGAAGCCCAGCGTGGCGGCGGCGGGGTCGCGCTCGTGGAAGGCGGGCAGCGGCTGGGCGGTGGCGAAGATCTCCTCTGCGCTGCCGCGCCCGGCGGCCGCCTGCTCGAAGGCCTCGCGCAGCAGCACCAGCCGCGCGATCACCACCCCGTCGCGCTCCCACAGCACGCGCAGGCGCTCCACCTCCGGCGGCAGGTGGCCCTGGGCCAGGCGCGCCACGCGGCCGGCCACCTGCGCCACCGTGCGGAAGCGCCCGCCGGCGACGGAGATGCGCGCCTCCTCGCCGTGCAGCGCCACCGAGAGTGGCACGAAGCCGCCCGCGCGCAGCGCCGGGAACAGGCGCGCGGCCAGGGCGGCGTTGGCGCCGGCCTCGCCGAAGGCGTCGTCGCGCCCCAGGCGCACCCGGCCCGACACGCCCCCCAGCGCCCGGCCCAGCCGCTCCGTCCAGGAAGGGTCCGCCGCCGCCTCCACCGCGGTTTCCCCGACCGGGGCGGGGCGGGGCACCAGCGGCGGCGGCGCCTCGCGCGGGACGATGGGCGGCTCGTCGGGGTGCAGCCGCAGCGAGGCGCGCAGCAGCAGGTCCGTGCCATGGACGAAGGAGGCGCCGAGGTTGACGAAGCGGTTGGGCTGCCAGTCCAGCCCGGCGTTCCAGCGCGAATCCGCCCGCCCGCGCAGGCCGGTGGTGCGCGCGGGGTAGCCGCCGCGCTCGTCGCGCAGGGCGTCGGCCGAATACTCCACCTTCAGCCGCAGCCCGTCCAGCTCGCCCAGCGGGGTGGCGATGGCGGGCAGCGAGTATTCCACCCCGCCGAAGAAGCCCACCTGCGGCCCGCGGAACACCGAGTTCAGCGCGAAGGTGCCGCCGGTGCCGACGGAGCGCGGGCGGGTCTCGAAGCGGCGGTCGTACAGGCCCAGCGGGTTGCGCAGGTCGTTGCCGGTGGCCAGCCGCCCCCAGCCCACGCCGCCGGAAACGTCCAGCCCCCAGAAGCGCTTGGAGGCCACCACGTACTCGCCGGCATACAGGCCGGTGCCCAGGAAGTCCTGCAGGCCGATGGCCAGCGCCGGGCGCCAGGCGTTCTCGTCCCACACGCGCAGCTTCACGTCGAAGGCGCGGTCGCTGGTGGTGCCGCGCCCGGCGGTGGCGTTCAGGCGCTCGGTGAGGCGGAAGGTCGCTTCCAGGAAGGGCAGCGCCTGGAAGTTCACCGTGCCGAAGCGGCGCTGGTGGCGGAAGGCCAGCATGCCCTCCACCGTGCCGTCCGGGCGGAAGCGGGCGTTGGGCATCTCCAGCAGGCCCACCCGGCCGAAATTGGACAGGGTGGCCGGCACCTCGTCCAGGCCCTGCGCCCCCGCGGCGCCGGGCAGCAGCAGCGCCGCCGCCAGGAGCAGCCGCCGCAAGCCGTCAGTTCCCGCGGGCGATCACCGCCAGCGCCGCGGCCGAGATGGCCACCTGCGAGGCGAGCTGCGTCATGTCGCGCAGGAAGCCCCAGCGCTCGAAGGGCGAGGGGTCGTTGGGCACGATCACCAGCGAGCCCGGCGGCACCGGCGGCCCGCCCTGCTGCCAGGAGCCCAGCCCGGCCGCCGCGCTCTGCCCGTTGGGCAGCACGATGAAGGCGCGCTGCGGGTCGGCGAAGCGCTGCATGCCGCCGGCCGCGCCCACGTAGTCGCGCGCGCGCCAGCCGGTGGCGAACTGCATGGAGCCGGGATTCTGCACCGAGCCCACCACCGTCACCTCGTTGGGGCGCTTGGGCATCATCACCAGGTCGCCGGGCTCCAGCAGCACGTCCAGCTCGGGCCGGCCGGCCAGCACCACCGGGTTGGCCTCCACCACCATGCGCCCGGCGGCGCGGGCCTCGCGCAGGGCGGCGGCCATCTCGCGGCCGGCGGCCAGGGCGCCGGCGATGTCGGTGCCGGTGCGGCTGCCCACCACCGCCTGCCCGGCGGCCATCTGCATCAGCCCCTGCTCCATCTCGCGCGCGGTGCGGCCGAAGCCCTCCTGCTGGCGCACCCGCACGCTCTCGCGCGTGAAGACGGCGCCGTAGGGGAAGGCCTGCGGCGTCAGCCCGCCGGCGCGGGCGATCACCTCGCTCAGCCGCTCGCCGCGGCGGATGTCGTAGACGCCCGGGCGAAGGAACTCGCCCAGCAGCGTCACCGGGCCGCTGTCGCGGTCGCCGAAGCCGCGGGGGATGCGCACGCCGTCGCGCGGGGAAAGCCGCACGGCGGCGAAGTTGCGCGAGCGCAGGTCCAGCAGCGTGCGGCTC
Organism: Sabulicella flocculans; assembly: GCF_045449635.1. NCBI lineage: Bacteria > Pseudomonadati > Pseudomonadota > Alphaproteobacteria > Acetobacterales > Acetobacteraceae > Sabulicella > Sabulicella flocculans. The sequence goes on from NZ_JBJJBR010000013.1 coordinate 40,084, forward strand.
AGCGGGATGGCGGCGGCCTGCTCCACCGGCTCGCGCGCCAGCTCCACCGAGCTCAGGTCGGCGGTGTCGGTGGCGCCGCCGGCGGCGGCCAGCACGGCGTCCAGCCCGGTGTCGTTGACGATGGGGTACAGGCCGGGCAGCCGCGCCTCGCCGGTCAGCAGCACGGCCTGGTCCAGCAGGAAGGTCAGCAGGGCCGGGTGGTCCAGGAACAGCTGCGGGCAGGGCAGGGCGCCGATCTCGGGGAAGCCGGCGACGCGCGCGTGGGCGAAGCGCTGCGGCGAGGAGCGCGCGGCGATGGCCAGCTGCGTCAGTGCCGGGCATTCGGGCGCGGCGGCGGCGGCGGCGGGCAGGATGGCCGGGGGCTGGCCCGGCAGCGGCGGGCGCGGCACCGGCTGGGCCGGCGCGGGCGTCGGCGCCACCTCGCCGCGCAGCGCCATCTGCACCGCCGGGCTGGCCAGGAAGGCGATGTCGCTGGCCGCGAGGATGATGACCTCGTCGCCCTCGCCCAGCGCGATGTCGCCGCGCCCGCCCAGCAGGCCGCCCAGGTCGAAGGGCTGGAAGCGCCGGGTGCGGGAGCGCGCGTCCATGCGCCACACCACCGCCATGCGCGCGTAGGGGTCGGGGCGGATCAGCCGCGGGTCGGCCAGCAGCCCGCGCAGCGTGCCGCCGCGGCCGGAGGCGGCGCGCGTGGTCACCTGCTGCACGTGGCCCGACAGCCGCAGCCCGCCCGCCTGCACGTCCGAGCCCGGCTGCACCAGCAGGGCGTCGCCCCGGCGCAGCGCGTCGCGCGGGGAGATCTCGCGGAAGGCGCGGCGGCCCTCGCCATCGGTGGTTTCCAGCAGGAAGCGGTTGCCCGAGGGGCGCAGCGGCTCGCCCGCCAGGGCCAGCACGGTGCCCAGCGAGGAGGCGGCGGTGCCGCGCGGCAGCTCGTAGATGCCCGGCCGCGCCACCTCGCCGCCCACCGCGACCACCGGGCCGACCGGGCCGACCAGGATGCGCTCGCCCTCGCGCAGCGACAGGTCGGGCGTCGGGCCGCCCTCGCCGGCGATGGCGGGGTAGAGGTCCACGCCGCGCACGCCGCCGCGGCCGTTGTCCAGCCGGATGGCGCGCAGCGTGCCGGTCTTGCGCACGCCGCCGGCGGCCACCAGCGCGTCCAGCACGTTGGCCAGCGGCGAGAGCACGACCACGCCCGGCCGCGCCACCTCGCCGCCGACGAACACCGCCACCTGGCGCAGCGCCCCCAGCGAGACGAAGACCTCCGAGCCGCCCAGCTCGCGCCGGCCGCGCTCGGCCAGCTCCTCGCGCAGGTCGCGCAGGGTGCGGCCGGCGGCGGGGATGGGGGCCATGTCGGGCGGCAGCAGCATCCCCTCGCGCGTCACGCGCAGCGTCAGGGTGGAGCGCGCGCGGCCGCGGAAGGCCAGCACCAGCTCGTCGTCGCGGCCCACCACGTAGTCCTCCGGCACCGCGCCGAAGCCGGTGCCGGTGGGGGGCGCGCCGGGCCCGGCGCGGAAGGTGTCGTAGCCGAACTGGCGCAGCGGCGCGGCGAGGGTGGTCAGCCGCGGGGCGAAGAACGCCTCCACGGGGGACAGCGGCTCCTCCGGCGCGGCGGCGGCGGGCAGGGGCGTGGGCAGCGGGGCGGGCGGCGCGGCGGCGGGCGGCGCCGGCGCGGCCGGCTGCAGCGCCGGGCCGGGCAGCGGGGCGGGCGCCGGGACGCGGCCGGACCCCGCCTCCAGCAGCCGCTGGAGGATGTCCTGCTGGGCCTGCGGCGGCAGGGCCGGGATGGCGCCGCCGCCCGGCAGGGTGGAGGGCAGGGAGGGCGGCATCAGGGTGCCGCCGCCGGTCTGCGCCCAGGCGCCGCCCGTCGCCAGCCACACACCCAGCACCACCCCCCGGAGCGTCTTCACCCTTCGTTGACCCCTGGCCGACAGACTGGCAATTGCGCGAAGAATCTGTGCAAATGCAACCTATGGGTGAATACGGGGCGACAATGTCAGGGTGGTCCGCCGTGCGCCTGCGCGCGGACGTCGCCTGGCGCCTGGGCTGGCGCCCGGTGGCGCTGGCGCTGGCCGCGCGCCGCCGCCGCCCTGCCCTGATGGACGGCGCCGACGTGCGCCCGCTGTGGGAGGCGCATCGCTGGGCCGCCATCCTGCACGCGCCCGACCCCGCCGCCTTCGCCCGCGCCTGGCTGCGCGACCACCCGCCCGGCCCCGGCCCCCTGTGGGCCTGCGGGCAGGAGGCGGCGCTGCGCTGGCTGCACCTGCGCCTGGCCTGCGCCCTGCGCGGCGCCGCCCCGCCGCCGGAGGTGGAGGACGCGCTGCGCCGCAGGGTGCGCGCCAACCCCCTCTACGCCCTGGCGCAGGACAACAACCACCCCTTGAGCGAGGCCGCGGCGCTGTGGGCGGCGGGCGAGCCGGGCGCCCGGCGCCGCATGGAGCGGCTGGTGCTGCGGCTGGTGGCGCCGGATGGCGGCTTCGCCCAGCCATCGCCGGCCTACCAGCGGCTGCTGCTGGACGTGGCGGCGGTGGCCGAGTGGCTGGCGCGCCGCCGTGGCGACGGGCTGGGCCCGGCCGCCCTGGCGCGGCTGGCCGCCGCCACCCGCCTGCTGCACGCCCTGGCCTGTCCGGCCACCGGCGCCCTGCCGCGCATCGGCCACCAGGACGGCTCGGCCTTCGCCGACCTGTCGGGGGAGGGCGAGGCCACCGCCCGCGCCTCGCTGGAGCGCGCGGCGCGGCTGTTCTGCGGCGCTTCCGCCGGCTGGCCCGGGGCGCCCTGCCTGGACCTGCCGCTGCCGGCGGCCCGGCTGGAACCGGCCGAGGGCGCGATGGGCGCCTTCCTGCTGCGCCGGGCCGGGCCCTGGCGGGCGGTGCTGCGCGGCGGCGCCCCCCGCTTCCGGCCCAACCACGCCGACTTCCTGCACCTGGACCTGTGGGACGGCCCGCTGAACCTGCTGCGCGACGGCGGCACCGGCGCCTACAACCCGCGCGGCCGGCCCGGTCTGGCCGGGCTGGACGGCACCGCCGCCCACAACCTCGCGCAGTTCGACGGCGAGGAGCAGATGCCGCGCGTCGGCCCCTTCCTCCATGCCCGCTGGCCGCGCGCCGGCTGGCTGCCCGATGGCGGCTGGATGCAGGACCACCGCGGCCGCCGGCACGAGCGCCGGCTGGCGCTGGACGCCGCGGGCGCCACGGTGGAGGACGCGCTGTCCGGCCCGTTCCGCCGGGCGGAGCTGCGCTGGCGCCTGCCGCCCGGCCCCTGGCGCCTGGTGCCCGGCGGCGCCGAGGGGCCGGGCCACCGCATCCTTTCCGACGCGCCGGCCGTGCTGGAAGCGGGGCGCGAGAGCCTGCGCTACGGCGAGGCCACGCCCTGCCCGGTGCTGCGGGTGGCGCTGGACCGGCCGGGCGCCCACCGCACCCGGATCACCCGCCGATGACGCTGGAGGCGCTGCTGCGCGGGCTGTGGCGCCGCAAGGGCGCGCTGCTGCTGTGGATGCTGGTGCTCTACGCCGCCGCCGCCGCCGTGGTCTGGACCTGGCCGCGCCGCTTCGTCGCCTCCGCCATCGTCGCCCCGGCCGAGACCACCGGGCTGGCCACCTCCTCCTGGCTGACGCCGGGGCCGCTGCTGCAGGCCTCGCTGCTCGACAGCCGGCCCAACGGCAACTTCGCGGTGTACCTGGCCGCCCTGCGCGCGCCGGAGGCGGCGGCGATGCTGGCGCGCGACACCCCCATCCTCCCGGCGCTGGAGGCGCGGCGCAACCGCCCGCCGCTGGGCGCCCTGCGCGCCGCGCTGGGGCTGCGCCTGGCCGCCGACGCCGACGACGTGCTGGCCTTCCTGGAGCGCAGCCTGGCCGCCACCGCCTCCACCGCCTCCGTCACCTGGACGCTGGAGCTGGTGCACGAGGACGCGGCCCTGGCGCGCGACATGCTGGCGCGGCTGCACGCCCAGGCCGAGGCGCAGACCCGCGCCCACCTGGCCGAGCAGGCCGCGCGCCGCGTCGCCGCGCTGGAGGCCCGCGTGGCGGGCGAGCGCGACCTGTACCTGCGCCAGGCCCTGTTCGACCTGCTGGCCCAGCAGCAGCGCGCCGCCCTGGTGGTGGCGGCGGACCAGGCGGTGGCGGCGCGCCTGGTCTCGGCGCCGGTGGCGGAGCTGCGGCCCTCCACCCCCAACCGGCCCTTGCTGCTGCTGCTGCTGGCGGTGGCGGTGCCGGGCTTCGTGCTGGTCCTGGCCGCGTCCCGCCTGCTGCTGCGCGGCGCGCCGGCCCCCGCCCCCTGGGGCGCGCAGGCGCGGGGGGCGGGGGATTGACCGCGGCGGTGCCGGCGCTGGCCGCGCTCGCCGGGCTGGCGGGGGCGGCGCTGCAGGCGGGGGGCGCGCTGAAGTCGGTGCCGCCCTTCGCGCACGCCCCGCTGGACGTGACGCTGCTGGCCTTCGCCGCGGCGCTGGCCCTGCTGGCCCCCCTGCTGGCGGGGCGGCGCTGGGTGCTGCACCGCGCCCTGGCCCTGCCGCTGGCAGGCTGCGCCGGGCTGTGGCTGTGGTGGGTGCTGGCCGCCGCCTGGAGCCCCTGGGCCGCCGGCGCGGCGGACCGCCTGCCGGAAGTGGCGCTGGCCGGGCCCGTCCTGCTGCTGCTGGGCCTGGTGCTGGGGGCGGAGGACGCGTCGCGCCGCGCCCTGGCCGGCGCCACCCTGGCCATCGGCCTGTTCACCGGCGCCGCCCTGGCCTGGGGGCTGGCGACCGACGCGCTGGTGCTGGGCGGCGCGCCCGGCCAGGACCCCACGCGGGTGCGGGTGGCCTACCAGGTGGCGGGGCTGGCCATCGCCACCGCCGCCGGCCTGGCGGCGCTGCGCCTGGCCATGGCGCGCGGCTGGGCGGCGCGCGCCGCCTGGGCGGCGGCGACGGCGGCGCTGGCGGGGGCGGTGCTGCTGCCGGGCGGGCGCGCGGCCTTCGCCATCCTGGGCCTGGGCGTGGCGCTGGTGCCGGCCGCCTGGCTGTGGCTGCACGGCCGCCGCGCCGCCGCCCTGCTGTGGCCCGCCGCCGCCGCGCTGCTGGCCGCCCTGGCCCTGGCCGCCCTGCTGCTGGACGAGGGCCGCGCCGCCGGGCTGGCGACGCTGGAGCGCCTGACCGACGCCGATGGCGGCGGGGTGGACGGCGCCCGCCGCCTGCTGTGGGGCACCGCCTGGGGGGCGGCGGGCTGGTGGGGGCTGGGGCCGGGCGGCTTCCCCGTGCTGGCCGGCATGGGCCAGGCGCGCGGCTTCCACCCGCACAACCACGGCATCGAGGCGCTGCTGGAAGGCGGCGCGGTGGGCTTCGCGCTGTGGCTGCTGGCCTTCGGCGGCGGGCTGCTGGTGCTGCTGGCGCGCGCCCCGCGGGTGGCGCCCCGCCGCGCGGCGGAGGTGCTGGCGCTGGTGCTGCCGGTGGCCTGCACCGTCATGGTCTCCACCGACCTGGGCAACCGCATGGCCTGGTTCGCGCTGGGCCTGGCGCTGTCCCTGGCGGTGAGCGCGGGCGAACGTGGCCAAGCGGGGGTTTGACATCCTGGGCGCGCTGGCGCTGGGGGCGCTGCTGGGCCTGCCCTGCCTGCTGGCGGCGCTGGGGGTGCGGCTGTTCCTCGGCCCCGGGGTGCTGTTCCGGCAGGTGCGGGCCGGGCGTGGCGGCGCGCCCTTCGCCGTGCTGAAGCTGCGCTCCATGCGCCACGGCCCCGGCGCGGACGCGCAGCGCCTGACCCGCTTCGGCCGCTGGCTGCGCGCCTCCGCGCTGGACGAGGTGCCGCAGCTGTGGAACGTGCTGCGCGGCGAGATGTCCCTGGTGGGCCCCCGCCCGCTGCCGCTGGACTACCTGCCGCTCTACTCGGCGCGGGAGGCGTCGCGGCTGCGCGTGCGCCCCGGCCTGTGCGGCCTGGCCCAGGCCGAGGGCCGCAACGCCGTGGGCTGGGACCGCCGGCTGGAGCTGGACGCGCGCTACGTGGAGACGATGGGGCTGGGCGCGGACCTGCGCATCATCGCGCGCTGCGCCGCGGTGGTGCTGCGCGGCGCCGGGCGGGCGCCGGCGGTGCCGCTCAGCGAAGCCAGAGCGCGTCCTTGATGGCCTTCTCCACGAAGGCGCGGTGCGCCGCCTCCTGCTCCGCGCTCAGCAGGATGGGGCGCGGGGTGCGCGGGGCGCGCGCCTCCGTCGCCAGCAGGGCCACGGCGGGGGCTTCCTCGAAGGACAGGCCGGACTGCCGGCCGCCGCGCAGCTCCAGGTAGGCGGCGGCCAGCAGCTTCACGTCCAGCAGGGCGTTGTGGGTGGTGCGCTCGCTCAGGTCGATGCCGAAGCGGCGGCACAGCGCGTCCAGGCTGTTGGGCGCGCCGGGGAAGCGCGCCTTGGCCAGCACCAGGCTGTCCACCATGCGGGCGCGGTCCAGCGCCGGGCGGCCGGCGCGCAGCAGCTCGGCGTCCAGGAAGCCGAAGTCGAAGGGGGCGTTGTGCGCGACGATGGGGCTGTCCGCCAGGAAGTCCAGCATCGCCGCCGCGATGTCGCGGAACTTGGGCTTGCCCTCCAGGTCGGCGCGGGTGAAGCCGTGCACGCGGGTGGATTCCGGCGGCACGTCGCGCTCGGGGTCCACCAGGGCGTGGAAGTGGCGGCCGGTGGGCAGCAGGTTCACCAGCTCGATGGCCGCGACCTCGATCACGCGGTCGCCGGTCAGCGGGTCGAAGCCCGTCGTCTCGGTGTCGAGCACCACCTCGCGCATGTCAGGGGGCCTCCCGGGCCAGCAGGCGGCGCAGCTGCGCCACGGTGTGGAAGCGCGACAGGCCGGTGCGCACCACATGGGTGGCGCGGCGGCGCTTTTCCACGTCGGGCATCTGCCGCGCGCGGATGGCGGCCAGCCGCTGCGGCGTCATCCCCGGCCGGCGCAGCACCCGCACCGCCTGCACCGCGGCGGGGGCGGAGACGACGAGCACGGCGTCGAAATCCCGCGCCGCGCGGCGCGCGGGCCGCGTCTCGAACAGCAGGGGGATGTCCAGCACGGCCAGCGGGGCGCGGCGGCGGCGGGCGCGCTGGAGGAAGCGCCGCTCCTCCCGCCGCACCAGCGGGTGGATGATGCCTTCCAGCACGCGCAGCGCCGCGGGGTCGGCCAGCACGATGCGGCGCAGCGCCTCGCGGTCCACCGCCCCATGCTTCACCCCCTGCGGGAAGGCGCGCGCCACGGGGCGCACCGCGGCGCCGCCCCTGGCCTGCAGCGCGTGCACGGCCGCGTCGGCGTCGAAGACCGGGATGCGGCGGGCGGTGAACAGGCGCGCCGCCGTGCTCTTGCCCATGCCGATGCCGCCGGTGAGGCCCCAGACCTTCACAGCAGGTCCGCCGCCGTGGCGCGGCGCAGCGCGTCGTCCACCACCGGGTCCAGGCCGAACCAGGCGGCGAAGCCGGGACGGGCCTGGTGCAGCAGCATCCCCAGCCCATCCACCGCCCGCAGCCCGCGCGCGCGGGCGGCGCGCAGCAGCGGCGTTTCCAGCGGAACATAGACGATGTCCGCCACCGTGGCGCCCGCGGGCAGCGGCGACAGGTCCAGCCCGAGCGGTGGCTGGCCGGCCATGCCCAGGCTGGTGGCGTTCACCAGCAGCGCGGCATCGGCCAGCGGCGGCGCCCCGGCGACGTGGACCGGCCCGCCCAGCGCGGCGGCCAGCGCCTCGGCGCGCGCGGCGTTGCGGTTCACCAGGGTCAGGCGCGGGCAGCCGGCATCCAGCAGCGCGGCGGCGATGGCGCGCGCCGCGCCGCCGGCGCCCAGCACCACCGCCGGGCCCGCCGTCACGTCCAGCCCTTCCAGCGAGGCCAGGAAGCCGAAGCCGTCGGTGCAGTCGCCGGTGATGGCGTCGGGGGTGAAGACCAGCGTGTTGACGGAGCCGGCGCGGCGGGCGCGTTCCGTCACCGCGTCGCACAGCGCGAAGGCGGCTTCCTTGTGCGGGATGGTGACGTTGCAGCCGCGGAAGCCGGCGGCGCGCAGGCCATGGATGGCGGTGGCGAAGTCCTCGGGCCGCACCGGCAGCGGCAGGTAGGCGGCATCCAGCCCGTGCCGCGCGATCCAGTGGCCATGCAGCTGCGGCGAGCGCGAATGCGCCACCGGCCAGCCGACCACGCCAGCCAGGGCGGCCTTGCCGGTCAGCGGCATCGCACGGCACCGGGGCGGCAGGTGGGCAGGCCGCGCATCACGCCGACGACCCCGCGGCGCGAAGGCCCCGCGCAACCCGGACGACGCGAGCCGAACCCACGCCGCACCGGCGGAATCCGGCCGCACAGCGGCCGGCGCGCCCAACCCGCCCGCCCGGCTGGCGCACCCGCCGCGGCGCGCAAGCCCAGCGGCCGGAGGCCGCGCCCGGCGTTTGAGGGCGAAGGAAACCGGGCTTCCGCAGGAAGCCCGCGCCCGGCGCCTGAGGGCATTAAATGGCGACGCTCGGCACGAGCGTCGCCTGCATCGCCGCGCACAGGGTTTCCGTCCCGTCCTCCGAGCGCATCCACACCTCGGCGCGGGCGACGGTGAGGGTGCGGCCGGGCTTGAGCACCTCGGCGCGGGCGATGGCCAGCACGCCGCGGGCCGGGCGCAGGAAGTTCACCTTCAGCTCCGCCGTCAGCACCTCCTGCCCCGCCGGCAGCAGGGACAGGCTGGCATAGCCGCAGGCGTTGTCGGCCAGCGTCGTCAGCACCCCGGCATGCAGGAAGCCGTGCTGCTGCGTCAGCGTCTTGCGGAAGGGCGCCTCGATGGTGCAGCGGCCGGGCCGCACCTCGGCGATGCGCGCCTCGATCACGCGCATCAGCCCCTGCTGGGCGAAGGACGCCTCGATGCGGCGCTGCAGTTCCTCGTGGGCCATCAGAGCCTCCAGCCGGTGTGGATGGCGACGATGCCGCCGGACAGGTTGCGGTGCGCCACGCGCTCCAGCCCGGCGGCGCGCATCATCCCGGCCAGGCGCTCCTGGTCGGGGAAGGTGCGGATGCTTTCGGCCAGGTATTCGTAGCTCGCGGCGTCGCCGGCCAGGCGCTCGCCCAGCCGCGGCAGCACCTTGAAGCTCCAGGCGTCGTAGAGCGGCACCAGCGCGCCGACCTCCAGGCGCGAGAACTCCAGGATGTGCGCCCGCCCGCCGGGCTTCAGCACCCGGCGCATCTCCCGCAGCACCGCGTCCTTGTCGGTGCAGTTGCGCAGGCCGAAGGCCATGGTGACCTTGTGCACGCAGGCATCCGGCAGGGGCAGGCGCTCGGCGTCGGCGCACAGGAAGCTCAGGCCGCGCACCAGCCCGCGCTCGGCGGCGCGGTCCTGGCCCACGCGCAGCATCTCGTGGTTGATGTCGGCGCAGATGACGCGCCCCGCCCCGCGCTGCAGCGCCAGGAAGGAGACGTCGCCGGTGCCGCCCGCCAGGTCCAGCAGCGCCTCGCCCGCGCGGGGGGCGACGGCGTTGAGGAAGATGCGCTTCCAGATGCGGTGGATGCCCAGCGACATGGCGTCGTTCATCAGGTCGTAGCGCGGGGCCACGCTGTCGAAGACCTGCCGCACCAGCCCCGCCTTCGCCGCGCGCGGCACCTGCCGGAAGCCGAAATCCGTCTCGTTCGTCATGCCGCGCCATCCTGCCACGCCGCCCCCGCGCTTGCCACCCGCGGCCCGGCGCGGCAGGACGGCGCCGAGGGAGGACGCGCGGTGCCCGAGCTGCCCGAGGTCGAGACGGTGATGCGCGGGCTGGACGCCGTGCTGACCGGCGCGCGCATCACCGCCGCCGAGACGCGGCGCGAGGGGCTGCGCTGGCCCTTCCCCCCCGCCCTGCGCCAGACCCTGACCGGCGCGCGGGTGGAGGGGTTCCGCCGCCGCGGCAAGTACATGCTGATGCGCCTGGAGGGGCGCGACACCCTGCTGGTGCACCTGGGCATGAGCGGGCGCATGGTCGCGCGCCGGCTGGACGAGGCGCCGGCGCCCTCCCTCGGCCCGCAGGGGGCGGCCAGCGACGCGCGGGGCGGCACCGGCGAGGCGCACGAGCACGTGGTGCTGCACACCGACCATGGCTGGCGGGTGGGCTTCGTGGACCCCCGCCGCTTCGGCGCCATGGACCTGGTGCCGCGCGCGGCGGAGGACGGGCACCGCCTGCTAGCGGCCCTGGGCCCGGAGCCGCTGGAGGAGTCCTTCGGCGCCCCCACCCTGGCGGCCGCGCTGGCCGGGCGGCGCACCCCGGTGAAGGCGGCGCTGCTGGACCAGTCGGTGGTGGCGGGGCTGGGCAACATCTACGTGTGCGAGGCGCTGTTCCGCGCCGGCATCGCCCCCACCCGCAGCGCGGCCAGCCTGACGGCGGAGGAGGCGGCGCGGCTGGCCCCGGCCATCCAGGCGGTGCTGCGCGATTCCATCGCGGCCGGCGGCAGCAGCCTGCGCGACTACGTGCGCGCGGACGGCGAGCTGGGCTTCTTCCAGGACCGCTTCGGCGTCTACGGCCGCGAGGGCGAGCGCTGCGCCGACTGCCCGGGCGAGCCGGGCTGCCCGGGCATCCGGCGGCTTGTGCAATCCGGCCGCTCGACCTTCTATTGCCCGCGCAAGCAAGCATAGGGACGCGCCATGGCCTTCGAGATGATCCTGACCGAGACGCAGGGGCGGGTGGGCGTCATCCGCCTCAACCGCCCGCAGGCGCTCAACGCCCTGTGCGACCGCCTGATGGCCGAGATCGCCGAGGCCCTGGCCGGCTTCGACGCCGACCCCGGCATCGGCGCCATCGTGCTCACGGGCAGCGAGAAGGCCTTCGCCGCCGGCGCCGACATCAAGGAGATGAAGGACCGCACCTACCCCGCCGTGCTGGGCGAGGACTTCATCGGCAAGTGGGAGGCGGTCAGCATGGCCCGCAAGCCCACCATCGCCGCCGTCGCCGGCTTCGCGCTGGGCGGCGGCTGCGAGCTGGCGATGATGTGCGACATGATCATCGCGGCCGACACGGCGAGGTTCGGCCAGCCGGAGATCAAGCTGGGCATCATCCCCGGCGCCGGCGGCACCCAGCGGCTGACCCGCGCCGTGGGCAAGGCCAAGGCGATGGACCTGGTGCTGACGGGCCGGATGATGGACGCCGCCGAGGCCGAGCGCTCCGGCCTGGTGGCCCGCGTGGTCCCGGCCGCCGAGCTGATGGCGGTGGCGATGGAGGCGGCGGCGACCATTGCCGGCTATTCCCTGCCCTCCGTCACCGTGGCCAAGCAGGCGGTGAACGCGGCGCTGGAGACCACCCTGCGCGAGGGCATCCGCTACGAGCGGGGCGTGTTCTACGCCCTGTTCGCCACGGCCGACCAGAAGGAGGGGATGTCGGCCTTCGCCGAGAAGCGCAAGCCCAACTTCACCCATGGCTGAGGGCTGATGGCTTGACTCCGGGCGGGGGGTGGGCGTAACACCCCGCCTCCCGCGGCGGGCCAGCCCTGCCGCTGCACCCTTGTTCAGAGCAGCCTGACCGCCCATGGCCAACAACGCCTCCGCGCGCAAGCGCATCCGCCAGACCGAGAAGCGCACCGAGCGCAACCGCATGCGCCGCTCCCGCGTGCGCACCTTCCTGCGGAAGGTCGAGCTGGCTCTGGCCGGCGGCACCGCCGACGAGGCGAAGGCCGCCTACGCCGCCGCGGCGCCGGAGATGCAGCGCGCCGTGACCAAGGGCGTGCTCCACCGCAACACGGTGGCGCGCAAGCTGTCCCGCCTGTCGGCGCGGATCAAGGCGGCGGCCGCCAAGACGGCCTGACCTCCGGGTCAAGACAAACGACCTGTCGGTGAAGTCACCGGGTTGGGCTTGCCCTTCCCGGTGATTTTCCTTGCGCCTATGGCAACCAAGCATGGGCGTGTCCGGTTTGCCGCAGGACTCGATCTTCCACGTTATCCACAGGCCGGGATGGTTTGTTTCCGCCCGGCGTCGCCGTAGGATTGCGCCTCAACAGGGCGCTCATGCAGGGGATCAGACGCGGGATGGAGACAGCGCCGGAACACCTGCCGATTCCTGGGCCCGAGGGGGTGCTGGCCGCCGGCGACCTCGCCACCGGCTGGGCCCGCGTCCGCGCCCGGCTGCGGCAGGAGGTGGGCGACGTCGAGTACCGCACCTGGCTGCGCCAGATGACGCTGCACGGGGTGGAGGACGCCGCCGCCCTGGTCACCCTGCCCACCCGCTTCCTGCGCGACTGGGTGCGCGACCATTACGGCGACCGCCTGCGCCTGATGGTCCAGGCCGAGATTCCCGGGCTGCGCGGGGTGGAGCTGCGGGTGGCCGCCGCCCGCCAGGCCGCCGAGGCCCCCGCCCTGGCCGAGAGCCTGGCCCCCGCGCCCGAGCCGCCGCCGCCCGCGCCCGCCATGCCCGCCCAGCCGGCCGACGCCACCGCGGGCAATGACTGGGTGGCGCCGCTGGACCCGCGCTTCACCTTCGACACCTTCGTGGTCGGCAAGCCCAACGAGTTCGCCCATGCCTGCGCCCGGCGCGTGGCGGAGGCCCCGGCCATGGCCGGCTTCAACCCCCTGTTCCTGTATGGCGGGGTGGGGCTGGGCAAGACCCACCTGATGCACGCCATCGCGTGGGAGCTGCGGCAGCGCAACCCGCACCTGCCCGTGGCCTACATGAGCGCCGAGAAGTTCATGTACCGCTTCATCGCCGCCCTGCGCTCGCACAACACCACCGAGTTCAAGACGCAGCTGCGCTCCGTGCAGGTGCTGATGGTGGACGACCTGCAGTTCCTGATCGGCAAGGACAACACGCAGGAGGAGTTCTTCCACACCTTCAACGCGCTGATCGACGCCGGCAAGCAGATCATCCTCTCGGCCGACAAGGCCCCCACCGACCTGTCGGGCATCGAGGACCGGCTGCGCACCCGCCTCGCCGCGGGCATCGTGGCCGACCTGCACGCCACCACCTACGAGCTGCGCCTGTCCATCCTCCAGGCCAAGGCGCACGACGCCGGCGTCCTCATCCCCCCCTCCGTGCTGGAGCTGCTGGCGCGCAAGATCGCCACCAACGTCCGCGAGCTGGAGGGGGCGCTGAACCGGCTGGTGGCGCACGCCAAGCTGTTCGGCCGGCCCGTCACGCTGGACACCGCGCCCGACGTGCTGGCGGACATCCTGCGCTCCCACGACCGGCGCATCACCATCGAGGACATCCAGAAGCGGGTCTGCGCGCACTACAACATCCGCATGACCGACATGGCCTCCTCCCAGCGCTCGCGCACGGTGGCGCGGCCGCGGCAGGTGGCGATGTACCTGGCCAAGCACCTGACCCAGCGCTCCCTGCCCGAGATCGGGCGCAAGTTCGGCAACCGGGACCACACCACGGTGCTCCATGCCGTGCGCACCGTCACCGCGCTGATGGAGGAGGACAGCGGCTTCGCCGAGGACGTGACGCTGCTGCGCAAGATGCTGGAGACCTGACGCGGCGGCGCCCGGGCCGTTCCCCGCGCTGCGCCGCCCTGCTAGACACCACGGAATCCAGCCAGCTTGCCCCAGGGGGGAACCGGGACCATGAAGTTCAGCGTCGAGCGCGCCATCCTGCTCAAGGCCCTGGCCCATGCGCAATCCGTGGTGGAGAAGCGCAACACCATCCCCATCCTCGCCAACATCCTGCTGGACGCGCGCGAGGGCGGGCTGAAGCTGACCGCCACCGACATGGAGATCGCCATCGTCGAGGAGGTGCCGGGCGTGCAGGTGGCCCGCCCCGGCCGCACCACCGCCCCGGCGGCGACGCTGTTCGAGATCGTGCGCAAGCTGCCCGACGGCGCGACGGTGGAGCTGGACCACAAGGGCGGCGACGCCCCCCTGGCCCTGCGCGCCGGCCGCTTCCAGACCAGCCTGCAGGTGCTGCCCGTCGAGGACTACCCGGCGATGACGGAGGGCAGCCTGCCGCACGCCTTCCGGCTGGAGGCCGCCAAGCTGCGCGGCCTGATCGACCGCACGCGCTTCGCCATCTCCACGGAGGAGACGCGCTACTACCTCAACGGCATCTACCTGCACGTGGCCGAGGGCGAGGGCGGGCCGGTGCTGCGCGCCGCCGCCACCGACGGCCACCGCCTGGCGCGGGTGGAGGAGGAGCTGCCCGAGGGCGCCGCCGGCCTGCCCGGCGTCATCATCCCGCGCAAGACGGTGGCGGAGGTCCGCAAGCTGGCCGAGGAGACGCGCGACGAGGTGGGCGTGCGGCTGTCGGACACCAAGATCTCCTTCACCATCGGCCCGGTGGTGCTCACCTCCAAGCTGATCGACGGCACCTTCCCCGACTACGAGCGGGTGATCCCCAAGGGCAACGACAAGGTGATGGAGGTGGACAACCGCGCCTTCGCCGAGGCCGTCTCCCGCGTCGCCGCCATCTCCTCCGAGCGGCAGCGGCCGGTGAAGCTGTCGCTGGCGCAGGACTACCTGGAGGTGACCGCCAACAGCGCCGAGGCCGGCAACGCGCGCGAGGAACTGGACGGCGGGCTGGTCACCTACGCCGCCGCCCCGCTGGAGATCGGCTTCCAGGCCCGCTACCTCGCCGACATCACCGACCAGGCGAAGGACACGCTGGTGTTCCGCTTCTCCGACGGCAACGCGCCCACCGTGGTGCAGGACAAGGCGGACCAGGGCGCGCTCTACGTGCTGATGCCGATGCGCGTGTAGGATTCCCCACGCCAGTTTTTCCTTCGCTTCGCTGCGGAAAAACCGCCGCGGGGACCCCATTTGAGGGCTCTCAACCCCCTGATGTGGTCCCTCCCGCCACGGCGACGCCGCGGCGGGGCGCCTGAGGCGTCCTGTTGCACGATCCCTCCCCCCGTCTCACCCGCCTGCGGCTGACCCGCTTCCGCTCCTACCCGGCGGCGGAGCTGCGGGTGGGCGGGCGGCTGGTGCTGTTCTCCGGGCCCAACGGCGCCGGCAAGACCAACCTGCTGGAAGCCATCTCCCTGCTCGCGCCCGGGCGCGGCCTGCGGGGGGCGCGCATGGCGGAGCTGGCGGCGCATGGCGCCCCCTCCTGGGCCGTCTCCGGCCGCTTCGAGGACGCCGCCGGCGGCTTCGAGGTCGGCACCGGCACGCTGGACGACGCGGCGGGGGAGCGCCGGGCCTTCCGCCTGGACGGCGAGAAGCTTCCCACCCAGGCCGAGCTGGCCGAGCGCCTGCCCCTGGTCTGGCTGACGCCGCAGCAGGACCGGCTGTTCAGCGACCCCGCCTCCGCCCGCCGCCGCTTCCTGGACCGGCTGGTGCTGGCCTACGAGCCGCGCCACGCCCGCGAGGTCGGCGCCTATGAGCGCGCCATGGCCCACCGCAACCGCCTGCTGGCGGAAGGCGCGCCCGACCCCGCCTGGCTGGGCGCGCTGGAGGAGCAGATGGCCACCCACGGCATCGCCGCCGCCGCCGCCCGCCGCGCCCTGGTGGCCCGGCTCGACGGCGCGCTGGCCCAGGGGGTGGCCGGGGCCTTTCCCGCCGCCCGGCTGGCGCTGGACTGCCCCGCCGCGGCCCTGCTGGACCGCATGCCCGCCCTGGAGGCCGAGGAGGCGCTGCGCGAGGCCTGGCGCGAGGGCCGCCGGCGCGACGCCGCCGCCGGGGCCACCCTGTCCGGCCCGCACCGGATGGAGCTGGGCTTCACCCATGCCGGCAAGGAGCTTCCCGCCACCCTGTGCTCGACGGGCGAGCAGAAGGCGCTGCTGGTCTCCACCGTGCTGGCCCATGCCGGGCTGATCGCCGCCGCCCGCGGCCTGGCGCCGCTGCTGCTGCTGGACGAGGCGGGGGCCCACCTGGATGCCGGCCGGCGGCAGGCGCTGTCGGAGGCCCTGCTGGCCCTGCCGGCCCAGGCCTTCCTGACCGCCACCGAGCCCGGGGCGTTCGGCGGGGGGCGAATCGAGCATTTCGCGGTCGAAAGCGGCGAAATCCGCCCCCTGGCCCCTGGGTAAACGCCCCCGCAAATGCCATATGGGGCTTAGAGTTTCCGCGGATTTTGCCCTTCCCGATGAGCGACCAGACCACCCCCCCCAACGGGGCCGACTACACCAGCGACTCCATCACCGTGCTGCGCGGCCTGGAGGCCGTGCGCAAGCGCCCCGGCATGTACATCGGCGACACCGACGACGGCTCGGGCCTGCACCACATGGCCTTCGAGATCATCGACAACTCGGTGGACGAGGCCCAGGCCGGCCACGCCACCCGGGTGGACGTGGTGCTGAACGGCGACGGCTCCGTCACCGTCAGCGACGACGGGCGCGGCATTCCCGTGGGCATCCACGCCGAGGAAGGCGTCAGCGCGGCGGAGGTGGTGCTGACCCGGCTGCACGCCGGCGGCAAGTTCAACCAGAACTCCTACAAGGTCTCGGGCGGGCTGCACGGCGTGGGTGCCGCGGTGGTGAACGCGCTGAGCGAGTGGATGGAGGTGCGCATCTGGCGCGAGGGCCACGAGCACCGCATCCGCTTCGAGCACGGCGAGGCGGTGCGCCCGCTGGAGGTGACCGGCCCGCAGGGCGACCACCCCAACGGCACCGAGGTCACCTTCAAGCCCTCCGCCGCCACCTTCACCCGCACCGAGTACGAGTTCGCCATCCTGGAGCGCCGCCTGCGCGAGCTGGCCTTCCTGAACAGCGGCCTGGCCATCACCCTGCGCGACGACCGCCACGTCCCGGCGCAGGAGGCCGCCTTCCGCTTCGAGGGCGGGCTGCGCGCCTTCGTGGAATGGGTGGACCGCGGCAAGGAGCCCCTGTTCAAGCCCCCCGTGGTGGCCCACTCCAAGGAGACGGACGGCATCCGCGTCGAGCTGGCGATGTGGTGGACCAGCTCCCCGCGCGAGGTGATGCTGTGCTTCACCAACAACATCCCCCAGCGCGACGGCGGCACCCACCAGGCCGGCTTCCGCCAGGCGCTGACCCAGGTGGTCAGCCGCTACGCCGAGGAGCTGGCCAAGAAGGAGAAGGTGGAGCTCTCGGGCGAGGACATGCGCGAGGGGCTGACCTGCGTGCTGTCGGTGAAGGTGCCCGACCCCAAGTTCTCCTCCCAGACCAAGGACAAGCTGGTGTCGAGCGAGGTGCAGCCGGTGGTGCGCGCCGCGGTGGCCGACGCGCTGTCCCACTGGTTCGAGACGCATCCGAAGGAGGCGCGCCAGGTCCTCGACCAGGTCGTGCTGTCCGCCGTGGCGCGCAAGGCGGCGCAGCTGGCGCGGGAGAAGGTGGGGCGCAAGAACGCGCTCGACATCTCCACGCTCCCCGGCAAGCTGGCCGACTGCCAGGAGAAGGACCCGACCAAGAGCGAGCTGTTCCTGGTCGAGGGCGACAGCGCCGGCGGCTCCGCCAAGCAGGGGCGCGCGCGCGCCAACCAGGCCATCCTGCCGCTGAAGGGCAAGATCCTGAACGTCGAGCGCGCGCGGATGGACAAGATGCTGTCGAGCGCGGAGATCGGCACGCTGATCACCGCGCTGGGCACCGGCATCGGCCCCGGCGAGCCCGCCAAGGGCGGCTTCAGCGCCGACAAGCTGCGCTACCACAAGATCGTCATCATGACGGACGCCGACGTGGACGGCTCGCACATCCGCACCCTGCTGCTGACCTTCTTCTTCCGCCAGATGCCCGAGCTGATCGAGCGCGGTCACCTCTACATCGCCCAGCCGCCGCTCTACCGCGCCAAGCGCGGGCAGGAGGAGCGCTACCTGAAGGACGACCGCGCGCTGGAGGACTACCTGCTGGAGAAGGCGGTGGCCACCGCGCGCCTCACCTTCTCCGACGGGCGGGAAGTGGCGGGCGAGGAGCTGACGGCGGCGGCCGAGGCGCTGCGCCAGGTGGCATCGCGCATCAACCGCATGGCCGCGGAGGTGCCGCCGGCCATCATCGAGCAGGCGGCCCTGGCCGGGGTGCTGACGCCCGACGCCCAGCGCGCGCTGGAAGGCGCGCCCGACCTCGCCGCGCGGCTGGACGCCCTGGCGCCCCCGGCCGAGCGCGGCTGGAAGGTGAGCGTGGACGAGGCCGGCATCGCCCTGCACCGCGTGGTGCGCGGCGTGGCCGAGCGCCAGCTGATCACCGCCGCCGCCCTGCGCTCGGCCGAGGCGCGCTGGCTGGACGAGCGGCGCGAGGCGCTGCGCGCCGACTGGGGCCAGGGCGCCCGGCTGGGCGGCGAGGGGGGCGAGAGCGCGCTGCGCGGCCCGCTGGCCGGCTTCGACCGGCTGATCGCCATGGGCCGGCGCGGCCTGACCATCCAGCGCTTCAAGGGCCTGGGCGAGATGAACCCGGACCAGCTGTGGAAGACCACGCTTGACCCGGCGGTGCGCACCTTGCTGCAGGTGCGCGTGGACGACGCCGAGGACGCCGAGAGCGTGTTCAGCACCCTGATGGGCGACGTGGTGGAGCCGCGGCGCGACTTCATCGTCGGCAACGCCCTGAAGGTCGCCAACCTGGACGTGTGAGGACAGCGATGCCCGGACCCTTCCCCGTCACCTTCACCGAGGCCGAGTGGCGCGCCCGCCTCTCGCCCGAGCAGTTCCGCGTGATGCGCGCCCATGGCACGGAGGCGCCGGGCTCCTGCGCCTTGCTGCGGGAGAAGCGGCCCGGCCGCTTCCTGTGCGCCGGCTGCGGCCAGCCCCTGTTCGAATCCGGCACCAAGTTCGAGAGCGGCACCGGCTGGCCCTCCTTCGACACGCCGCTGGAAGGCGCGCTGGGCACCACGGTGGACCGCGGCTTCGGCATGGTCCGCACGGAGGTGCATTGCGCGCGCTGCGGCAGCCACCTGGGCCACGTCTTCCCCGACGGGCCGCCGCCGACCGGCCAGCGCTACTGCATCAACGGCGTGGCGCTGGACTTCGCCCCGGCCTGAGGCTCAGGCGTCGTCGCGCGCCAGGCGCTCGCGCAGCAGGGTGAACAGGCGCTCGCCGTCCAGCCGGGCGATGTCGAAGCCGCTCTCGGCGGCGAAGCGGTCCAGCGCGGCGGCGTCCGCCTCCTGCGTGCCGACATGGGCCATGGACCAGTGCGGAAAGGCGCGCGCCGCGCAGGGCGCGAAGGACAGCAGCGCCACCTCCCCGTGGCGGTCGTCGCCCTGGATGCGCTCGAAGGTGTCCTCCACCGCCGCCTGGGGGCCTTCCAGCACCTGGGCGAACAGGCCGCGGTTGAACATCAGCGCCCCCGTCACCCCCACGCGCGGGTTGTTGCGCCGGCTCGCCTCCAGGATGGTGGCGGCCTCGGCCGCCAGCGCGGCCTCTTCGCCGCGGATGCGGTTGCGGCTGACATAGACCAGGCGCCAGGTGTCGGGGTTCATGCGGGGATGTCCTCGTGGAAGGCCAGCAGGAAGCGCGTCGCGTCCGCGGCCGAGAGCGGCTTGCTGAAGTGGTAGCCCTGGAATTCCGAGCAGCCTTCCGCCGTCAGGTGGCGGACCTGCTCGGCCGTCTCCACCCCTTCGGCGGTGGTGCGCAGCCCCAGGCTGGCGCCCAGCCCGGCGATGGCGCGCACGATGGCGGCGGATTCCGCGTCCTCGCCCAGGTTGCGGATGAAGGAGCCGTCGATCTTGATCTTGTCGAAGGGGAAGCGCTGCAGGTAGCTCAGGGAGGAGTAGCCGGTGCCGAAATCATCCATGGAGATGCGCGCCCCCAGCGCGCGCAGCGCCACCAGCACCGCCAGCACCTCCTCCGTGTTGTCCATCAGGGTGCTCTCGGTGATCTCCAGGTCCAGCCGGGCGGGGTCCAGCCCGCTGGCGGCCAGCGCCGCGCGCACGTGCTCCAGCACCGCGCCCCGGCGGAACTGCAGCGGCGAGAGGTTGACCGCCACCGACACCGGGCGCGGCCAGCGCGCCGCCTCCCGGCAGGCCTGGTGCAGCACCCATTCGCCCATGGCGCCGATCAGCCCGATCTCCTCCGCCAGCGGGATGAACTCGGCCGGCGAGACCAGGCCGCGCGTCGGGTGGCGCCAGCGCAGCAGCGCCTCGAAGCCGGTGACCTCGCGGCTCGCGCTGTCCACCAGCGGCTGGTAGGCCAGCTCCAGCTCGCCCATCGTCAGGGCGCAGCGCAAGTCGGCTTCCAGCAGGCGGCGGGCCTGCAGCCGCTCGTTCATCCCGCGCTCGAAGAAGCGGAAGGTGCCGCGCCCGGCATCCTTGGCGGCGTAGAGCGCGAGGTCGGCGTGGCGCATCGCCTCCCCCGCGTCGCGCGCGTCGGCGCCCAGCAGGCAGATGCCCAGGCTGGCGCCGACATGCACCGAATGCCCTTCCAGCAGGTAAGCGCGCGACAGCACCTCCACCAGCCGCTCGGCCACCCGCGCCGCTTCCGGCGCGCCGGCCGGGCCGGCCAGCACCACCGCGAACTCGTCCCCGCCCAGCCGCGCCGCGAGGTCCCCGGCGCGGACGGCGTTGCGGATGCGCCGCGCCACGGTGCGTAGCAGGGCGTCGCCCACCGGGTGGCCCAGCGTGTCGTTCACCGCCTTGAAGCGGTCGAGGTCGAGCAGCAGCAGCGCGCCGCCCCCCTCCGCCTCCGCGAAGGCCTCGCGCAGCCGCGCCTCCAGCGCGCCGCGGGTGGCCAGGCCGGTCAGGGCGTCGGCCTGCGCCTCCGCCGCGCCGGCGCCGGCCGGGGCCAGCGCCGCTTCCGCCAGCCAGCCGCCGCCGGGGCGCGGGCGCAGCGCCAGCTCCAGCACCTCGCCCGCCTGCCAGGGCAGCCGGTGCCGGGCGGCCTCGCCGGGCGGCGGCAGCAGCGCGCCGGCGGGGCCGCGCAGCAGCCCGGCCTCGGCCAGGCGGCGCGCCGCCTCCTCCAGCGCCAGCCCCGGCAGCTCCAGCGGCGCCAGCAGGCGGCGCGCGGCCAGGTTCGCCAGCACGACGCGGCCGCCGGAATCCAGCAGCAACACCGCGCCGGACAGCTCGTCCAGCAGGGGGGCGCAGGATTCGTCCGTCACCGCAGGCAGGTGGTCCATCCAGGGGTTTCCTTCTCGCCGGGCAGCATGGGGGGGAATGGTGAAGCCTTCCTTGCCGGCCTTGCGGCGCCGCGCCGGGGCTGCGAGCCTCGGCGCGTCGCAGGAGGGAACGCCCATGTCCAGGATCGGCCTCGCGCTCGGCGCGATGCTCGCCGCCGTGCCGGCCGCCGCGCAGGTCAGCCGGCTGGAGGTCGCCGCCGAGCCCGCCTTCGGCGGCCGGGAGTTCGGCGCGGGCGGCCGCTACGAGCGCCTGTCCGGCCGCGTCACCTTCGCGCTGGACCCGGCGGAGGCGCGCAACGCGGCCATCGCCGACCTCGCGCTGGCGCCGCGCAACGCCCAGGGCCGGGTGGAGGCGACGGCGGACCTCGTCATCCTGCGCCCGGCGCGCCCCAACGGCACCCTGCTGGTGGAGGTGCCCAACCGCGGCCGGGAACTGGCCGGGCAGCTGTACCACGACGCCGCGGCCAACGACCTGCTGCTGAACCGCAACCCCGGCAACGGCTTCCTGCTGGAACAGGGCTACACCCTCGCCTGGCTGGGCTGGCAGGCCGACATCCCGCCCGGCGAGGGGCGCGGCGCCGGGCTGCGCCTGGACGCCCCGGTGGTGCCCGGCGTCACGGGCCCCTCGCGCGAGGAGTTCCTGTTCGAGCACGCGCGCAACCCGGTGGAGGTGACCCTCACCTACCCCGCCGCGCGGCGCGAGGGCGCCACGCTGACGGTGCGCGCCCGCACGGAGGACCCGCGCGCCACGCCGCCCGGCCTGTCCTTCCGCTGGCTGGACGACCGCCGCATCGAGATCACGCGCCCCGCCGGGGGCTTCGACCAAGCGGCGCTGCACGAATTCATCTACGAGGCGAAGGACCCCACGGTGCAGGGCATCGCCTTCGCCGCCTTCCGCGACCTCGCGGCCTTCCTGCGCCATGACGGCAGCCCGGCCAACCCGCTGGCGCGCGACGGCCGCTCCACCGTCAACCGCGCCATGCTGCACGGCGTGTCGCAGAGCGGGCGCGTGGTGCGCGACTTCCTCCACCAGGGCTTCAACGAGGACCTGGAGGGGCGCATCGCTTACGACGCCATGCTGCCGCACATCCCCGGCACCCGGCGCTCCTTCACCAATGCGCGCTGGGCGCAGCCCGGCCGCAACCCCACCCCGCATGGCGACCGCCACTTCCCGGTGGACCAGTTCCCCTTCGCCTACGCCGAGAGCGAGGACCACCTCAGCGGCCGGCGCGACGGGCTGCTGCGCCGCTGCACCATCACCGCCACCTGCCCCCAGGTGATGCAGACGGACAGCGAGTACGAGTTCTGGGGCGCCCGCGCCTCCCTGCTGGTGCACGACACCCGCGGGGCGCACCTGCCGCTGCCGGGGAACGTGCGCGCCTACCTGCTGGCCGGGCACCCGCACTTCGCCCAGGCCAGCGCGCTGGCCCAGCCGGTGCCGGGCTGCGCGCTGCCGCTGAACCCGCTGCAGGCCGGCGCGCCGCTGCGCGCCCTGCTGGTGGCGATGGAGCGCTGGATGCGCGACGGCATCGCCCCGCCGGACAGCCGCTATCCCAGCCTGGCCGCCGGCACCCTGGCCCCGGCGGCGGGCCTGTACCCCGCCATCCCGCCGCTGCGCTACGCCGGCCGCCACGCCCCGGCGCAATGGGTGGACGCCACCGCTATGCCGCCGGTGGTGCGCGGCGAGTATCCCGTGCTGCTGCCGCGGGTGGATGCCGACGGCAACGCCCTGGGCGGCATCCGCCTGCCGGTGCTGGAGGCGCCGCGCGCCACCTACACCGGCTGGAACCCGCGCGCCGAGGGCTTCGCGCCCGGCATCCCCTGCACCAACCAGGGCGCCGCCATCCCCTTCGCCGCCACCCGGGCGGCGCGCGAGGCGGCGGGCGACCCGCGCCCCTCGCTGGAGGAGCGCTGGCCGGACGCCGCCGCCTACGTGGCGGCGGTGGAGCGCGCGGCGGCGCGGCTGGTGGCGGAGCGGCTGCTGCTGCCGGCGGACGCGGCAGCCATGCGCCAGGCGGCGGCGGCGGGCACCTTGGCGCGGTTGCCGCCCGGCGGCGGGGGCTGATACCTTCCCCCGGAGGCCAGCAAGGGATGCCGCCGTGGGCCCGCAGCCGCTCGTCTTCGACACCGCCTCGCTGCCGCCGCGGGACCGCGTGGAGGCGTGGCGCGCCCGCCACGCCTTCTGGATGGACGTGACCCCGCTGGACGCGCCGGACGGCTTCGGCGCCCGCAGCGAAACCTGGAGCCTGGGTCCGCTGGTGTTGAGCTGGAACAGCGCCGGCGCCGCGCGCAACGTCCGCGGCGCCCAGCACGTGCGCCGCGACCAGCTGGACCATTACGGCCTGATCCGCTGGCGCCGCGGCGCCATGCATGGCCGCGCCAGCGGCGCCGACTTCGCGGGGCAGCCGCTGGCGCCCTCCCTGTTCGGGCTGCAGCAGCCTATGGAGGGCGACCGCAGCCCGGCCGAATGGCTGATGGCCTTCGTGCCGCGCGACTGGGTGGCGGACGCCACCGCCGGGCTGGACGCGCAGCTGGGCCAGGCGATGGACACGCCGGGCGGGCGCCTGCTGGGCGCGCACCTGGACCAGCTGGCGCGGGAGCTGCCGCACCTCGCCCCGGCCGAGCTGCCCCTGGCCTGCGAGGCGACGCGGCTGCTGCTGCGCGCCGCCGCCCGCCCCGGCGGCGACGCGGCGGCTGAGGCCGCGCCGGTCATCGAGGCCACGCAGCGCGCCCGGCTGCGCCAGGCGATCCGGCGGGAGATCGGCTCGGCGCGGCTGAACCCGGGGCGGCTGGCGCAGCTGTCCGGCGTGTCGCGCTCGCGCCTCTACCGGCTGTTCGAGGCGGAAGGCGGGGTGGCCAAGGTCATCCTGGCGGAGCGGCTGCGCGCGGTGCGGCGCGCCCTGGCGGACCCGCTGGACCGGCGCTCCATCGCCAGCATCGCCGAGGCCGCGGGCATGCCCGACCCCTCGGCCTTCGGGCGGGCCTTCCGGCGCGACGCGGGGCTCAGCCCCGGCGCCTTCCGCGCCGCGGCGCTATCCGGCCAGCTGCCGGCGGATCGCGCGCCGGCACCGGCCGACCTGCGGGACGCGCTGCTCGCCCTGGCGGCCTGACCGGCCGTTGCGCCCGGGCGGGCGGCGCGCCCTGCGTCAGGCGGCGTCCTCGCGCCGGTCCTTCACGCGCACATAGGCCAGGGCGGCGTGCTCGGCGCAGTAGGGCTTGGGCGCCATCGCCTCCGCCGTGCAGAAGCGGAAGCCTTCCGTCCCCGGCTCGCCGATCGGCCAGCAGCAGCTGCGGGCGGAGGCGCGGGGAAAGGGCCGCACCACCGCCGGGGGCGCCAGCACCGGGCGCGGCGCGGCGGCCACCGGGGCCTCGCGCCGCGGCGGCGCGGGCACGGCCGGGGCGGGCGCGGCGGCGACGTGCAGCGGCGGCAGGGTGGGCCGGCGCCCGGCGGTGGCGGGGCGCGCGGCGGGGGCATCGCGCCGGATGGGGCTGGGGCGGGCCGGCAGCTGCAGCCGGTGCGCCTTGCCCACCACGGCATTCTTCGAGATGCCCATGCGCCGGCCGATCTCGGCGGTGGACAGGCCTTCGGCCCAGAAGGCCCGCAGGCGATCTATGGCTTCGTTCGTCCAATCCATGGTGGCTTCTCCGCGTCCTGCTACCAGATGGTGTAGGTCAAACGCGTTGGAACCCACAAGGGATGGATTCCCGGCAGCGAATCATTTTCCTGTGGAAAAACCGCCACACCTCACCAGCGGAGAATCCGCAGGGCAGCCCTCGGCGACACGCGTTCCTCGTGCGCCACCGCGGCCAGCACGGCGGGGTCGGGGTCCTCGCCATGGGCATCCGCCGTCAGGCCGGTCAGCGCCCACAGGCTGTCCAGCCCGGCGGCCTGGGCGCCGGCGAGGTCGGTGTGGGGGGTGTCGCCGATGCACAGCACGCGGGCCTTGTTGGTGGTGCCCAGCATCTCCAGCACCGGGCCGTACACCGCCGGGTCGGGCTTGCCGACCTCGCAGATGCGCCCGCCCCATTCGGCGTAGATGTCGGCCAGGGCGCCGGCGCACAGGATGCGCTGCCCCGCCACCATCACCGCGCGGTCGGGGTTGACGCAGACCATGGGCAGGCCGGCGTTGAAGCAGGCCAGCAGGTCGTCGCGGTAGGGTTCGGCCGAATGGGGGCCGCGCTCGTGGTCCGGGCCGGTGTTGAGCAGGAAGTCGGCGTCCTCCGGGTTGTCCACCAGCTCGGCCGCGCCGTCCTCCACCACGCTCAGGTCGCGCTCGGGGCCGATGTGGAAGGCGCGGCGGCCGGGCAGGGCGGCGAAGAAGGGGTGGGTGCCGTCCTTCAGCCAGCGCCAGGTGACCTCGCCGGAGGAGATGATGCCGTCATACAGGTGGCGCCCCAGCCCCATGCCGTCCAGCAGGTCGGCCACGTACCAGGAGCGCCGGGGGGCGTTGGTGAGGAAGACCACCCGCTTGCCGGCGCCGCGCAGCCGCTCCAGGCAGTCCAGCACGCGGGGATAGGGCTTGCGGCCGTCATGCACCACGCCCCACAGGTCCAGCACGAAGCCGTCGTAGCGGCCCGCCACCGGCTCCAGGTGCTCCAGGATCTCCATGCTCACGCCTCCACGCCCACGGCATCGGCCAGCCGCGCCACGCCGTCGCGCCGCAGCAGCGCGGCGAGTTCGTCCTTGATGCGGCGCACCAGCGCCGGCCCGCCATAGGCGAAGCCCGAATACAACTGCACCAGCGAGGCCCCGGCCTTCACCTTGGCGTAGGCGTCGGCGCCGCTCGCCACGCCGCCGGCGCCCACCAGCACCAGCCGCGGGCCCGCCAGCCGCCGCGCCGCGCGCAGCATGGCGGTGGAGCGCTCCAGCAGCGGCGCCCCCGACAGCCCCCCGGCCTCGCCGCGCTGCGGCGAGCGCAGCGTCTCCGGCCGCGCCAGCGTGGTGTTGGAGATGATGAGGCCGGCCACGCCCTGCCCGACGCAGAGCTCCACCAGCGCCGGCAGCGCGTCGTCCGCCAGGTCGGGCGCCAGCTTCACCAGCACCGGCTTGCCCAGCGCCGGCGCGTCCACCGCGCGCAGGATGGCGCGCAGCCGGTCCTCGCCCTGCAGGTCGCGCAGGCCGGGCGTGTTGGGCGAGGAGATGTTGACCGTCACGTAGTCCGCCAGCGGCGCCACGGCGCGGCACAGCATGGGGTAGTCGCGCTCCGGTTCCGCGCCTTCCTTGTTGACGCCGACATTGGCGCCCAGCACGCCGGGCAGCGGGCGCGGCAGGTCGCGCAGCCGGGCCAGGAAGGAGTCCAGCCCGGCATTGTTGAAGCCCATGCGGTTGATCACCGCGCGGTCCTCCTCCAGCCGGAACAGGCGCGGGCGCGGGTTGCCTCCCTGCGGGCGGGGGGTGACGGTGCCGGCCTCCACGAAGCCGAAGCCCAGGCGCAGCAGCGGCAGCACCGCCGCGGCGTCCTTGTCGAATCCCGCCGCCAGGCCCAGCGGGTTGGCGAAGCGCAGGCCCAGCGCCTCCATCGCCAGGGCGGGGTCGTCCGGCGCGGCGTCGCGCCCGGCCAGCCCCGCGCGCAGCGCGGCCAGCGCCCAGCCATGCGCCGTCTCGGCATCCACGCGGCGCATCAGCGGCATGAGGGCGGAGGCGAAGGCGGGCGTCATGCCGCAGCCCATAGCCCGCGTTGACAGGCGGGCCAAGGCGGCGGAGAGGCGGCGGCATGCACCGGATGCCCATGCCGCCTGCGCGCAGGGGCGCACCCCGCCGCTGGCCTGGCCAGGCGACCGGCCGCCGGGCGCCTGGGGCCCCGGGCGCGCACGGCGCGCCCCGCCGCCAGACCGCCTTTCCCACCGGCGCACCCGTGGCGCGGCGCAGCCAAGGCCGCGGATGCGGCCGCCCGGCGCCTGAGGCCACAACACAGACTCATGCCGGCGGCCGGGCAGCCGCCTGGCCGCCGGCATGAAGGGCCCTGTCCTGCTGATGCTGGGCATCGGCCTGTTCGGCGTGCTGGACGCCAACAGCAAGTTCCTGTCCGCCGAGTTCAGCGCCGCCCAGGCCATCTTCCTGCGCCACGCCACGCTGCTGCTGATCCTGTTCGGCCTGCGCGCCCTGTGGCGCGAGGCGGGCGGGCCGTTCCGCACCGCGCATCCACGGCTGCACGCGCTGCGCGCGGTGGCGATGCTGTTCTCGGGCGTTTTCTTCTTCACCGCCTTCCGCCACCTGCCGCTGGCCGATGGCTACCTGGTGTTCTTCACCGCGCCCTTCCTCACCATCATCCTCGCGCAGTGGTTCCTGGGCGAGCGCGCGCCGCGCGCCGCCTGGGTGTGGTCGGGCGTGGGGTTCGGGGGCGTGGCGCTGGCGCTGGTGCCCTCGCTGGCCGGGGGCGGCTCGGCGCTGGGCTTCCTCTGCGCGGGGCTGGGCACGCTGTGCTACGCGGTGAACATCACGGTCAACCGCGGGCTGCGGGCGGAAAGCGGGCTGGCCCGGCTGATCCTGTTCCCCTCCACGCTGGGGCTGCTGGCCACCGCGCCCTTCGCCGCCTGGCACTGGGTGCCGCCGGACGCCGTGCAATGGGGCCAGCTGGCGCTGAACGGCGTGCTGGCCGGCGCGGCGACGCTGACGCTGGCGCTGGCCTTCCGCCACGCCAGCGCGGCGCGGCTGGCGCCCTTCGAGTTCATCGCCCTGCCATGGAGCGTCTTCCTCGACTGGTCGGTGTTCGGCAACGCGCCGGAAGCGGCGGTGATCGCCGGCGGCTGCGTGGTGGCCTGGGCCTGCTGGATGAGCGAGCGCGCGGTGATGCGTCAGGCGATGTCGTCCGGGAAGCGGTGAACCCCGCCCTCCAGCGGCACCGCCACCGCGCGCACCACCGCCGCCAGCGGCAGCGGCGCGTACAGGTGCGGGAACAGCCCGGGGCGCGAGGAGCCGCTCGCCGCCTCCCACCGCAGCGCCGCGCCCAGCGCCGCCGCGTCGGCCTCCAGCATCCACAAATCGGCCACGCCGGCGCGGTGCTTCGCCGCGGTGGCGCGCAGCTGCGCGGCGGTAGAGAAGTGCAGGAAGCCGTCGCGCGCGTCATCCGCGCTGCCACGGTATTCGCCCGCGGCCAGCGCCGCCTGCCAGTCGGCGGCGCGGACCAGGGTGTAGACGAAGCGCTCCATGCGTCCCCTCTAGCGGTAGAAGGTCAGCCCGCCCAGCTCCGCGCAGGGCACGCGGCCGATGGCCCAGGCGGGCAGGCGCAGCGCGTCGTGCCACCACAGCGCCCCGCCCGAGGCATCGGGCAGCGCGCCGGCCAGCGCGCGCCGCGCCACGCGCCGGCACATCAGCAGGCCGGGGTCGCCCTCCGCCGGGTGCAGGAACAGCGCGTGGCGCGGGTGGCGCGGGTGGCGCGCCGGGAACTGGAAGGGCGCGCGCAGCACGGCGATCACCGCGCGCGCCAGGCTGCCCGGCGCCTCGCCGCCGGCGAAGCGCGCCTGCGCCTCCGCGTCCTCCAGCACCCGGCGGGCGCGGTTCATCGCCAGGCTGGCCAGCGCCTCGATGCCGCGCACCGGGTGCGCCCCGGCCTCCGCGTGCAGCACGCGGGCCAGCAGCTCCGCCGCCGCCTCCTCCGCGCGCACCATCGCCGCCCCGCTCATCGCCGCGCCTCCCGCTCGTGCCGGATCTCCTCCAGCTTCTCCTCGATGCGCAGCAGGTGCTCGCTCATGCGCCGGTCCGCCTCGCGGATGACGCTCAGCGGCACGTAGGTGCGCGCCACCTCCAGCTTGAACTCGGCCAGGTCCTCGCGCGTGCGGGCCAGGCCGTCGCCGTGGCGCAGGTCGCGCCGCTCCAGCCGGGATTCCACGTCCTTCTTCAGGCCGTGGATCATCCAGAACAGCGCGGCGACGACCGGCGCCTCCACCGCGTTGATCCACCACATCATGGTGGGCGTCATGCCTTCCATCGGGCCTCCTTGCAGCCACGTCTGGGCATCGCCACAAAGGACGACGCGCGGTTGAACGGAACCATGTGGAACGAGCCCTACCTCGAGACCTGCTGCCGCTCGGCGCTGCACCGGCTGACGCTGGTGCGGGGCCACGGCCGGCCCCCCGGCCTGGCGGACCAGCCCTGCCTGCGGCGGCTGGAGGCCCGCGGCCTGGCGCGCGAACGCCCCGATGGCCGCTTCGAGATCACCCCCGCCGGCACGGCCCAGCACGGCGCGCTGGTGCTGCGCCGGGCGTGACGCAGCGCCGCTGACCCGCGTCCCGGGCCGGGCGCCGCGTCACCCCCGCCACGACACCCGCGGCCGGGGCGGCAGGGCCGGCAGCCGGGTCGGCTCGGCCAGCAGGGCGCCGGCGGTGGCGTCCAGCGCGTCGTCGCGCGCGCCCTTCGCCTCCGGGCGCCACTCGCGCATCTCCTGCGCGAAGGCGGTCCGCAGCACGCTGGCGTGGGCGTGCAGCCGGCGCGCGGCCAGCAGCGGGTCGAAGGCGGCCAGGATGCGCTCGGCCTTGCTGGTGCGGCTGGGCGCCTCCAGCACGGCGCAGGCGGCGCCGGCGCGGGCCAGCTCCTGGCGCAGCAGCTGCGGCAGGAAGCGGCCCAGCCCGTTGGTCTCCACCCGGATGACCGGCAGGTGCAGCTCGCGCGCCAGGGCGGCGACCTGCTGGCACTGCTGGGTGGCCGGGTCGGCCGGCGCGTCCTCGCGCTGGGTGATCCAGGCGACGCGGTGCAGGTAGTGCCGCCCCTCCGCGTCGGCATAGGTGGCGGCGAGGACGGAGCCGTCGCCCGGCTTGCCGGCGCGGCCATAGGCGGGGTCCCAGAAGCCGCCGCCCGAGGCCATGCGCCGGCCCAGCAGCCACAGCGCCGCGCGGCCGTTCGCCTCGCGGTACTCGGGCTCCTCGGCGTAGGCCAGCAGCAGGGCGGGGTCCAGCCGCGCGGCCTCGGCGGCGATGGGCTGCAGCAGCATCTGCCGGGCGAAGCGCAGCGGGCCCACGCGGTCGCGCAGCGCGGCCACCGCGGCGGCGTCGAAGCGCTCCGGCCAGGCGGAGGCGCCGCCGCGGTCGAGCAGCGGCACCTCCAGCCGCTGGTAGCCGCGCAGGAAGGCGTCGCCGCGGCGGTAGAGCGAGTGCTCGGTGTGCGGCGTGCCGACGTAGAGGATGGAGCCGCCGGGCACCAGCACGAACTCCGTCTCGGCCAGGCGCTCGCGCAGCTCCTCGCGCTTGCCGTCGGTGTCGCAGTTGCCGGCCACCTCCACGTCGTCGCAGATCACCAGCTCGGCCCGCGCGCCGGTGATGTTGCCCTGCAGGCCCTGCGCCAGCACCGAGGGGTCGCGCAGGGCGCCCGGGCGGCGCACCGTCAGCCGGTCGGCCGCCCAGGCCTCGCCGGCGTCGGGGCGCAGCCCGGCGCACAGCGGGTGGCGCTCGATGATGCGGCGCACGTGGCCCAGCATCTTCATCGCCAGCGACTGCTCGGCGGCGAGGATGAGGATGCGCGTGGAGGGCTCGCGGTACAGCGTCCAGGCGCACAGCAGGCCCACCAGCGTGGACTTGCCGCAGCCGCGGAAGGCCATCAGCAGGCGGCGCTTCGCCTCCTCGCGCCCCAGCCAGCGCAGGATGCGGCGGTGGACCGGCGGCGTGCCCTGGTGCAGCAGGCGGTTCCACAGCCAGGCGAACTCCCCCAGCTCAACCGGCGTCTCCTTCGTCGTCCTCATCGTCATCGGATGGCATCTCCTGGGCGATGGCGGCGCGCAGCGCGCCGAGGTCGAGGGGCTGGGGGCCGCGCTGCGCCTCCAGCCGGCGGCGGGCCTCCACGTACTGCGCCATGACCGACTTCAGCGCGGCGAGGCGCTGGCTGGCCTGGCGGTCGTCCTCCGGCGCCTGTTCCAGCAGGCGGTCGTACTCGCGGGCCAGCAGGCGCACCGCCCGGGCCCAGTCCAGCTCGGGCACGTCGCTCACGGCTTCACCGCCCGCACGCGCACCGTGCCCGCCGGCATGTCGATGGCCGCGCCTGAGCGGTTCCAGGCGGTGACGGTGACGGTGTCCGCCGCCCCCACCTGGGCCAGGAACACCAGGCCCGAGGTGGCGAAGGAGAAGGAGGCCTGCGCGAAGTCGCCCGGCCGGGCGCCCGCCACCGCCACGTTCACCTGCGCCGAGGCGCCGGCCGCCAGCGACGGCGGGTCCCACGCCGCCTCGCCGCGCAGCTCGCGCGCGCCGTGCGGCAGGTCGGGCAGGCCCCACAGCAGCGGCGGCGACTGCGCCGGGTCGCAGGACAGGCGCAGCGCGCGCACCTCGTAGTCGGCGCCGATGCGCGCGACGCCGATGATGGCGTAGGCCACCTGCGGCTCCAGCCGCACCACCTGCAGCCGCGTCAGGTCGGCGTCCGTCATGTCCGCCGCGCCCTGCCACCAGCGCGCGGTGGCGTTCCAGGCGAGCGACATGCCCGAGGCGCGGACCATGGGGCCGGCGGCGTCCGTCAGCAGGTTCATGCCGGCGTCGAAGCACTGCACCACCAGGCGCGGGCTGTCGGCGTCGGCGGCCAGGGCGAATTCCCGGCAGCGCCGCGCGTCCACCACGAAGCCCAGGCCGCGCCCGCCCGGCAGCACCACGCCGCGGTCGGTGGGCACGTAGTCCTCCAGCGCGGGGAAGGCGAACTGCCCCAGGGTGGTGGGGCTGCCGTTCACGTTGGTGGACAGGCAGGCCAGGCGCTCGAACCCCCATTGCGTGGCGGACCAGCGGAAGGCGGCGGCGCGCAGGTTGGGCACGTGCGCGACGTCGCGCGTGAACTCGCGGTGGGCGGCGGCCTGGTGCAGCGCGCGCACCACCGCGCCGACGCGGCTGGAGGTGGGCAGGTAGTCCACCCCGACGCCGTAGCCCTGCGAGGCCCAGGCGACCTCGTAGACGTGGTCCTGCGCGTTGCCGGCGTGGCGCGCGACGAAGGGCGAGCAGCCCTCCATCCGCAGCCCGTAGGCGAGCACGGCGCGCGAGCTGACCTCGCACAGGAAGGGGATGCCGCTGATGGGGCGGTCGCGCGCCTGCAGCTCGAAGCCCGGGCCGAAGAAGACGTGGCGGTTGTGCGCGGCGTAGCCGCCCGGCGCGGCGGACAGGCGCACCCCGAAGCGGTCCTTGTCCACGTGCAGCGAGGAGGCGATGGCGAAGTGCCCGCCGTAGTAGCGCACGGAGGTGTTCCAGGCCGAGGCCGCCTCGGCGCGGATGTCCAGGCCGATGCGGTTGTTGACGATGCGCCCGAGGTGGACCGAGCTGTCCTCGAAGCCGCGCTCCACGCCCAGGGTGCGCACGCCGATGGTGAAGCCCTCCACCTGGCGCACCTCCACCAGCGAGGCGTCGAGGTTGCGCAGCACCAGGCCGATGTCGGCCTCGTTCAGCCAGTCGCTCACGGTGGCGCGCAGCACGCGCAGGCCCTGGTACAGCTTGGCGGCGTTGCGCACCGCCCCGCCATCGCCCAGCGTCAGCGCCGCCGCCCCGGCCGGCCCGGCGTAGACGATGGCGCCGCGCATGGTCAGCCCCGGCCCGGCGCCGCCCAGGGTGAGCGGCATGGTGGTGCGGAAGCTGCCCTCGCCCACCAGCAGGTGCTTGCCCGAGGCCGCGGCGGCGTTCATCGCCGCCTGCAGGGCCGGGCCGTCATCGGTCACGCCGTCGCCGGTGGCGCCGAAGTCGCGCGCCGACAGCGCTTCGCCCAGCTTGTCCTCCACCGAGCGCGGCACGGCGCCGGGGAAGGCCGCCACCACCTGCCCGCCGCGCGGCAGCACCGCCACCGCGCCGGTGCTGTCGAAGCCCAGCAGCTTCTCGGCGCGCGCCGCGCGCGGCGGCAGCTCGATGCCCGCCGGCGGCTCGGAGGGGTGCAGGCGGATGGCGGCGGACAGCTCGTCGCGCATCTCCTGCAGGGCGGCCACCTGGCGGTCCAGCTCGTCGTTCAGGGTGTTGGCGCGCAGCACGCCGTTGGGCTGGAAGTCGGTGGTGCGCGCCACCACCTGGCGGCGGCGCAGCGCGATGCGCGCCCCGGCGCGCGGGGGGGCGGCGAAGCGCAGCGTGCCGCCCTCGCTGCGGCCGGCGCCTTCCACCTTGAAGCCGAAGCCCAGCGCAACGCCGTCCACCCAGCATTCCAGGTCGGCCGGCGAGAAGACGGGGAAGGGGAAGGGAAAGGCGGCCTGCGCGCCGTCGGCGACGTAGTGCACGCGCGGCGCGACGGCGCCGATGCGGATGTGCTCGGGCATGGGGGTCTCCTCAATCCAGCAGGCTGCGGATGGCGGTGCCGAAGGTGGGCACCGCGCGCAGCGCGTTCGTCAGGCTCATGTCCGGGTTCAGCAGCGAGGCGCGGCCGGAGGCGAGGCGCGCGCGGAACATCTCGTCGCTGTCCTGCTGGCCCGCGGCGGCGTCGGCGCGCAGCCCGGCCTCCAGCGCCGCGCCGGAGCCCTCGCCCGCCGCCACGCCGCCGGCGCCCAGCCGCGCGCGGGCGGCGGCGATGGTGCGCGCCAGCTGCTCGGCGCGCGCCCGCCGCTCCGCCTCCTGCTGGAGCGCGAGCTGCCCCTGCTGGGCCTGCTGCTGCTGCTGCGCCAGCTGCACCTGGGCGCGGTTCTGCGCCTGCTGGGCCTGCTGCGTGCGGCTGGCGGCGTAGAGGGAGGCGCCGGCGCCCGCGAGCGTGGCGAGGGAGGTCAGTGCGCCCATCAGTCGGTCGTCCTCATCTCGGTGGAAACGGAAAGCAGCGTCATCGGCAGCGGTGCGTCGCCGCCGATGCGCCACAGCGGCTTCGTCGCGTCGCGCCGCCAGCCCAGGGCGGAGAGCCGCACCTCGCCGGTGAAGGGCGCGGGCGGGGCGTCGAGCAGCGCGGTGTCCAGCCGGCGGAACGCCACCGGCCGCAGCCCGCGGCCGAGGTCGGCCGACAGCGCGGGGGTGTCGAGCAGGCGGAAGGTCACGCCCACCAGGCGCAGCGGGGCGCGGCGCGCGCCCAGCGGCGTCTGCAGCTCCGGCGGCAGCGGCTCCACCTCGTGCGCGAAGGGCAGGCCGAGCTGCACGGCGGCGGCCGGCGGGTCCAGCAGCACCGCGCCGCCCTGCACGATGGCCGGGGCGCGCGGCGCGCCGTCGGCCAGCACGCCGACCTCGCGCCCCTCCAGGTGGGCCATGCCGCTCCAGCGGTCCTGCGGGGCGGCGCTGGCGCCGTCCAGCGCGGCGTCCAGGTTCAGCGCGGCGTCCAGGCGCTCCAGCCGCCAGGCGCCGGCGCGCTCCACCGCGAAGAAGACGCGGCCGTCCAGCTCGGCCACGGCGCGGAAGGCGCCCTGCGTCTCCTGCCGGGTCCAGCCCGTCACCTGCTCGGCGCGGAACAGCGTCAGCGTGGCGCAGCCGCCATCGGCCATCACCACGTGCAGCAGGCGGCCCACCTGGTCGTAGGCCATGGCCAGGGGCTCCTGCATCAGGTGCGCCGCCACCAGGCCGAGGTCGGAGGACTGGTAGGCCTGCGACACCTCCGTGTAGGCGAACTCGTGGATGGCGCGGCCGGAGCGCGCGGCGAACACGGTCGCGCCGTCCACGTCCACCGGCGGCACGGAGCGCGCGGGGTGCGAGCCGATGCGCGTCTGCCGCGTCACCTGGATGGAGGCGGGCGTCAGCGGCTCGCCCGACACCATCCACTCGCCGCCCGTGGTGAAGACCTGCAGGTGGCGGCCGGAGAACACGTGACGGATGGCGTTCACCTGGTCGCCCATCAGGCCGAACTCGATGCCCTCGTCGTCCAGGCCCTTGCCGAGGTCGAAGTCCCACAGCGCGCCGGAGCGCGACAGCCACAGCCGGTTGGGCAGGTCGCGCGAGCCGCCGAGCACCAGGCGGTCCTGGTGGAAGCAGGCCGCCACCGGCCAGCCGCGCGCGGGGGAGAAGGCGGCCTCCTCCCAGTCCGTGCTGGCGCCGGTGTCGGGCAGCGCCCCTTCCAGCGTGGCGACGGCCTGGGTGGCGGAGAGCACCTGCGCGATGGCCAGGCGCACGCCGCGGAAGCGCCAGGCGGCGCCGGGCTGCGCCGCGCCGAACACCGCGCCGCCGGCCGTCAGCGTCACCGTGCCCGAGGTGGCGGAGGGCGCGAGGGACACGCCCTCCGTGCCCATGAAGCGGAACACCGGCATGCGCGCCCAGGGCCAGGCGCCCACCTGCCAGGCGGCGTGGCCGGTGCGGGTGATGCGCTGCGGCGGCAGGGCGGGGTGCGTCACCAGCAGCGTGTCGGCGCTCTGGGTGAAGGCCAGGCCGGGCAGCATCGCCGCCGTCCAGGGGCCGCCCACCGTGGCCACCACGGCGTCGCCCAGCACCACCTGCATGCCGCCGGCGAAGAAGGCCAGCAGGTAGGTTTGCTCCGTGTTGAACTCGAAGGGCACCAGGCGCACCGGGCCGGGCAGCGTGGCCAAGTGGCGCAGCCCCGGGCGGCGCGACAGGCCGCCGGTGGGGTGCAGCACCACGTTGCGCAGCCGCGCGGCGCCGTTGGCGTAGGCGCGCAGGTCGGCGCGGCCCAGCATCTGCGGCGAAAGCTCGCCGGCGGTGAAGGAGTTCTTGACCTGGCGGGTGGAGCCGGACATGGCGCCTCAGCCCCGCACGGAAACGAGGGGGAAGCCGCCGATGGCCTGCACCGTGGCCTGCTGGCTGTCGGCGCGGCGCGCGGCGCGCAGCTCGCCCTCGGCCTGCTGCATCAGCAGCTGGGCGCGCGCGGTGTTCTCCGTCAGCGGGATGCAGAACTCGGCGGCCAGGCGCGCCACCAGCGCGGCGGCGAAGAAGGGCGGGAAGGCGGCCTCGTCGGGGCGGAACACGTAGCTCAGCGCCACCTGCGGCGCGTCGGTGTGCAGGCGGTCCTCCAGCAGGCGGTAGGCGACGCCGCGCCCGGCCGACAGCGCGCGCAGGAAGCCCGCGGGCAGCTGGAAGGCGAAGGCGAAATCGGCCACCGGCGGCGCCTGCAGCCGCGCCAGCGTGGCCTGGCCGGTGGCGAAGCTCCAGGGATGCGAGGACAGCAGCGCGTCGCGCGCCCCGGCGTAGAGCCCGGCGGCGATCTCCGCCTCCGCGGTGCCCTCCTCCAGCGAGGCGATGGGCGGCGCGCCCAGGCGCAGCAGCGCGCGCGAGCACAGTTCGAGGGCGGTGAGCGCCATCGTCGGGACCTCCGGCAGGGTGGGTGGGAAGGGGGTGCGGCGCCGGGCGCGGGGCCCGGCGCCGCGGGGCGCGCTACTCCTTGCAGCGCATGCGCACGACGCCCTCGTCGTCCACCAGCACGGCGCCCTGGCTCATCATGCTGTTGACGAAGTGCGCCGCGCGGTCGCCGTGCCAGGTGACGTCCGTCATCACCTCGCCCGCCGCGGCGTGGCCGATGGCCGAGCGGTGGAAGAAGTAGCAGGAGCGCAGGCTGCCGGTCCGGGTCAGGCCCGAATGCGGGATCCAGGTGGCGCCCAGCCACTTCTTGGCCTGGCCGCCCTTCCAGGGCAGGTCCGCCTCGCCCACGAACTGGGCGTTGGCGAATTCGGGCACCGTCAGCAGCTCGCTCCACTGCTTCCAGCCGACCACGGCGAAGCGGTTGCCGTCGTCGGGCACGTCCATGGCGCCCAGCATCTCGAAGGCCAGCAGCACCTTGGCGCGGGTCAGCCCGTCATTGTCGGTCTGGCCGGCGCCGGTGCCCACCGCCTCGCGCGTGCCGGTGTCCATGGCGCTGATGATCAGCTCGTCCGTCTTGCGGCCCAGCGCGTAGGCGCCGGCATTGGCCAGCACGCCGAGCTCGTTGGCGTTGGTCTTGAGCTCGTCGAAGCGGTCGATCCAGTCGCCCGCGTAGTGGTCCTGCAGGAAGCACTCGACGGAGCCGTAGGCGACGTTCATCACCGGCACCACGCCGTTGCGCGCCTTCGCGCCGGCCACGCCGCGCCCCACCTTGGGGAACACGGTGCTGGCACCCTTGACGCCGGTCTTGGCGCGCACGCAGGCGCGCAGCTTGGAGCCCTGGCGCTGGTACGCCTCGTGCACCTCGGTCTGGTACTGCTTCACGAAGGCCTGGTCGATCGAACCGGACATGAAGTCCTCCTCGCGGTGTGGAAAGGGATGGTCGGCGCGGCGCGCGGTTCCCCGCGCCATCGCGGGCCACGCGCCGGGCCGGTGCGGCCGCCCGCGCCCGGCGGGGTTGTGCCGGCGGCCAAGGGGGACCTCGCGCCCGCCGCGGCCGCGCACGGCAGGGGCGGCGGCGGGCGCCGGGCCCGCGCGGCGGGCCCGAGACGCGCGCGGCGAAGCCGCCGCGGCGCGTCGAGGAAGCGGGTTCAGGCGGGCAAGGCCGGCGTCAGCCGGACACCAGCTTCCGGAAGCCCTCGGTGACGCGGCGCACGATCTCCGGCTCGCGGGCGCGCCAGTAGCGCGGGTCGCGCATCATGCGGCGCAGCTCGGCCTCGTCGGCCGGCGCGGGGGCCTCGGCCTCGCGCTGCATCTGCGGCTCCTTGGCCTGCATCATGCGCTCCATCGCCAGCACGCCCTCGGCGGTGGTGGACAGCGCCTCCATCACGCCCGGCGGCAGGTGGGCGGCGCCCCAGGCCTTGACCTGGGCGGCGACGCGGCGGAACCGCTCCTCGCCGCCGAAGTGCTCGCGCAGCTTCTCCAGCTGGCGGTCGGCCTCGAACTGCTGCGCCGCCTCGGCGATCAGCGGCAGCAGGCGCTCGGCGGCGAGGTCGTAGACCAGCTGCACCTGGGCGGGGGTGAAGCCGGCCTCGTGCAGCAGGGCGTTCACCCGCGGGTCGGGGCCCACCAGCTCGTGCCGGGGCGTCACCTCGTAGGCGTCGGGCGTCTCGGGGATGCCCAGCATCTCGCGCCAGCGGCGGCGCTCCTCCTCCGGCGCGCCGGGGGCGGGCGGGCCCATGCGGGCGGACAGGCGGCGCTCCAGCTCGCGGTAGGACTTCAGCAGCGCATCCACCCGCAGCTCGCCCGCCTCGCTGTCCCAGAACTTCTCGGGGATGTCGCTGGGGCGGGGGGTGGAGCCGGCGGCGGCGGCGTCGAGCAGGCTGTCGGACATCAGGGAACCTCCACGTTGGGAATCAGCACCTCGGCGGGGGCGCCGAGCGTCTTGGCGAGCCAGCGGGCGGCGGCGGGGGCGTCCACCTGGGCGGCGGCGGCCTCGCCCATCCGGCCGACGGCCTCGAGGAACAGCAGCGTGTTCGCGGCGTCGGCGCGGCCCTGCACGCGGGCCAGCGGGCTCTCGTAGCGCAGCTGGGCCGCGCCCTCGCGCACCAGGGCGGGCGGTACCTCGCCGCGCCGCGCCAGGATGGCGAGGGAGCGCGCCACCAGCGGCGTCAGCAGCTCGCTCTGCAGCCGGCCATAGGTGGCGCCCAGCAGCCGCGCCGCCTGGGCCGAGCGCTCCAGCACCTCGGTGGCGGTCATCCGCGCCTCGGCCGGCAGGCCCAGCCGGTCGGCCAGCAGGGCGTTGCGGATGCGCGCGCGCAGGTCCTCCAGCACCAGCTGCGACACGTCGAAGGAACCCGGCGCCGCCAGCGGCGTGAGGCCGGAGGAGCCGGGCGCCTTGGGGATGATGGCGCCGGGCACCAGCTGCACCGTGGCCGGGTTCAGCACCCCGTCATCCTCCGCCTGCCAGATGCCGGTGACGGCGATGGAGGCGTTCTTCAGCACCAGCTCCACCACGCGGTTGGCGGTGCGGATGTCGGGCAACGCCTTGGTGACCGGGCCGCGGCCATAGGTCTCGCCCGGCGCCTTCAGCCAGCGGAAGGCGATGAAGGGCGCCTCGGCGAAGCCGCCCTGGGCCAGGAAGCGCGGCGCCTCGTCGGCCAGCACGGCGGCGTAGCGGTGGCCGGCGCGGCTGTCCGGCCACACCGCCTCCAGCACGCGGTGGCGGGCGGGCTCGGCCTCCGGGTCCTCCCGCAGCAGGGCCGGCGGCAGCTCGGCGAAGGGCCAGCGCGCCAGGATCTCCGGCACCGGGAGCCGCATCTCGCGGAACACGGTGTCGAGCCGGCCGGAGGGGCCTTCCTCCAGCACGGCGGACAGCAGGGGCACGGCGGAGAAGCGCAGGGCGGAGGCCTCGCCGGGCGGCGCCTCCTCCACCAGCAGCAGGCCGGTGCCGGTGATCACCAGGTCCAGGAAGGCCTGGTGGACCTCCTGCGCCAGGTTGGAGCGGTCGAAGTGGCGCTGCAGCGTGTCGGCGGCCTCCTCCATCGCGGCGGCCTCGGCGGCGTCTGGGCGGGACGGGGCCAGGGCGAACCAGCGCGACCAGGGCGGGCAGAGCTCGGCCAGCAGGGAGGCGGCGAGCTGCTCGGCGGCGTCGGCGGCGGTGGCGTCGAACAGGGCGGCGGCCTGGTCGGCGCGCGGCAGCACGTGGGCGTAGGCGTCGCGCCAGCCGTGCTCCAGCGGGGCGCGGCGGGCGGCGGCGCGGGCGTGGCGGGCCAGGATCTGTTCCGGCGTCATGCTCACTCGCCCAGCAGGGAGCGGCGGGCGACGGCCAGCGGCGCCAGCACCCCGGCCGGCGCGGTGGCGATGGTGCCGGCGATGCCGCCGCGGACGCGCGCGCGGGCCTCCGTCCGGGACTGCTCGGCCACCTGCGCCGGGGCGGGGGCGGCGGGCACGGCGGCGGCGGCGGGCGGCGGGGGTGGCGCCTCGACGACCACCGGCTTGGGGGTGCGGAACAGGCCTCCCATGGCGCGGCATCTCCTGTGGTGATGGGGGTTCCCAACCGAACAAAAACGGAACGCCCGGGACCTGCGAAAGGGCCCGGGCGTTCCAGTTCGTGCAGCGGAGGGGAGAGGATGCCAGCGGACGCAACTCGCCCGTTGACACCGGTGGTCTAGCCGCGGGGAACCGCCGAAGTCAAGGATTTTTTCCTAGACTCACCGAGACGCCGGAGGCCGCGATACAACCCATGCGGAGTCCAGGCGCGCGGGGCCGCGGGGCCCAGCAGGGCGCGGCACAGCGCCACGCAGGAGAAGGGCGACAGCAGCAGCCGCCCGCCGCGGCCCGGGGCGGCGGGGGCGAAGGGCCCCAGCACCGTCAGCCCGGCGCGGCGGTAGAAGCGCGGCAGGTCGGCGGCGGGCGGCAGGTCGAGGCGCGTCAGCACCAGGCGGTTGGTCAGCGGGTCCGCCACGGTCCAGCCGCCGGGGTCGCGCAGGGCGGCGAAGCAGTGGCGGAAGCCGGGGTGCAGCAGGCGCAGCCAGGCGTGGTCGGCCCGGCCGGAGAACACCACGAACACCTCCGCCTCGGCCGCGGCGTCGTGCCGGAAACGACGGACCCCGCCGGGCGGGCCCGGCGGGGTCTCGGAGGGTTGGTCCGGCGCGGGAAGGCCGCTCACCGGGCCTGGGGCGCGGCGGGGAAGGGGATGATGGCCGCCCCTTCCTCCGGCCGCGCCGCCGGGGCGCCGGCGACGATGCCCTTGACGCGCAGGGGCCATTCCAGGCGGTTCATCGCCTCGCGCCACAGCCGCGAATCGCCGCGCTCGGACAGGTGGCGCGGGTCGGGGGCGGCGCCGCGCTCGCCCCAGATGCGCATGATGCGGGCATGGGCGATCTCGATGCGGCGCTGGCGGTACAAGCGGTCCAGGCACTTCAGCACGTCGTCGGGTTCGCAGGGGCGGGCGACCAGGCCCTTGCCGGCGGTGATGCGCGCGCCCTCGCGCCGGGCCACCAGGGCCGCCATGGTCCAGATCCACGCCTCCTCGGCCGAGGCGAAGGGCACGGCCTGGCGCAGGGTGGACAGGGCCGGCGAGTGGCCGGGGCGGGGGGCAGCGGGCATGGGCAGTCTCTCCGTTCGTTGGGTCCGGCGGGCCGATTCGGCCTGCTGAACAGAACGTGAACATAACCTGAGGTTGCAAAGCCGGGCAAGCGGAAAAAAGCAACATTTTCCTATTGCTTGCTGACGATGGGCCTATAAACGTCCATAGCGTGAAGCATGACGACATCTGGCGCGCCATCGATTCGCTGGCGGCCGAGAATGGCCTCAGCGCGTCCGGCCTGGCCAGGAAGGCGGGGCTGGACCCGACCGCGTTCAACCCTTCCAAGCGCATCGGCCCCGACGGGCGGGCCCGCTGGCCTTCCACCGAAAGCGTCGCCAAGGTCCTCAATGCCACCCAGGTCGGGCTGGACAGCTTCGCCGCCCTGGTGTCCGGCCAGGCGGCGCTGCCCTCCGCCCCGCGCAACGCCCCGCGCGGCGTGCAGCGCCGCGTGCCGCTGATCGGCCTGGCGCAGGCCGGCGGCGAGGGGTTCTTCGACGATGCGGGCTTTCCCGTCGGCGCCGGCTGGGACGAGATCTCCCTGCCCGACATCCCCGACCCCAACGCCTATGCGCTGGAGATCTCGGGCGATTCGATGGAGCCGGTGCTGCGCGACGGCGACGTCGTCATCATCTCGCCCGCCGCCCCCATCCGCCGCGGCGACCGCGTGGTGGTCCGCACCCGACTGGGCGAGGTGATGGCCAAGGAACTGCGCCGCATGTCGGCCCGGCGCATCGAGCTGGCGAGCCTGAACCCCGCCTACCCCGCCTACGCCTTCGAGCTGGAGGACGTGCAGTGGATGCACCGCATCCTCTGGGCCAGCCAGTAGCCGCCGCCGGGCGGTCGCCTATGCTGCGCCATGGCCTTGCGCGGCGTCCTGCTCCAGCTCCTCGCCCTGCTGATCTTCGTGGCGATGGACACCTCCATCAAGTGGATGACGGGCGGCTTCCCGCCGGCGCAGGTGATCTGGGCGCGCTTCCTGTTCTCCTTCGCGGCGGTGGCGCTGTTCTTCCGGCTCTGGCTCGGCCGGCTGCCCTGGCGCTCCCGCGCGCCGGGGCTGCAGGCGCTGCGCTCGCTCACGCTGCTGGGCTGCTCGCTGCTGTTCGCCACGGCGCTGTCTCGCATCCCGCTGGCGGACGCCACGGCGGTGGGCTTCGCCTCGCCGCTGCTGACCATCGCGCTGGCGGCGCTGGTGCTGAAGGAGCCGGTGGGGGCGCGGCGCTGGCTGGGGGTGGGCATCGGCTTCGCGGGCGTCATGGTGGCGCTGCGCCCGCCCTTCCTCACCGGCTTCGTGCCGGACTGGGGCTACCTGCTGCCGCTGGGCACCGCGCTGGGCTTCGCCTGGTACCAGATCCTCACCCGGCGCCTGGCGGCGCTGGATGACGCGCGGGTGACCATCTTCCACACCGGCCTCGCCGCCACGCTGGCGGCCAGCCTGCTGCAGCCCTTCGTCTTCGCGCCGCCCACGGCGGGGCAGTGGGCGCTGCTGGCCGGGGTGGGGCTGCTGGGCGCGGTTGGGCACGGGCTGCTGGTCATGGCCTATGCGCGCGCCCCGGCCTCCCTGCTGGCGCCGCTGTCCTATTCGCAGCTGGTCTGGGCCACGCTGGCCGGGGTGCTCGTGTTCGGCGAGCGCCCGGATGGCTGGACGCTGCTGGGCGCGCTGGTCATCGCCCTGGGCGGGGTGCTGGCCACGCTGCCGCAGCGGGGCCGCCCCGGCTGATCGGCGCTTGCACCCCCCGGCGGCGCTTGGTAACGGTCCCCGCCCCGATTGGAAGGGATTTGCAACATTTCGACCTTCGGCATCTCGGAGGGCGACCGCGCCCACCCCCGCGCCGCGCTGGACGCGGATTCGGTGCGCGACGCCTATCGGCGCTGGGCGGGCGTCTACGACCTGGTGTTCGGCGGCGTCTCCGGCTTCGGCCGCCGGGCGGCGGTGGACGCCGTCAACCGGCTGACCCTTTCCGCCGGGCGGCGCGTGCTGGAGGTGGGGGTGGGCACCGGCCTGGCCCTGCCGCACTACCGCCCCGATCTGGAGGTGACGGGCATCGACCTGTCGCGCGAGATGCTGCTGAAGGCGCAGGAGCGCGTGGCCAAGGAGCGCCTGGGCGCCGTGCGCGGCCTGCTGGAGATGGACGCCGAGGGCATGGCCTTCGCCGATGCCTCCTTCGACGTGGCGGTGGCGATGTTCACCGCCTCCGTGGTGCCAAACGCCCGCACCCTGTTCGCCGAGATGTCGCGCGTGGTGCGCCCGGGCGGGCACCTCCTGTTCGTGAACCACTTCGCGGCGGAGGACGGCTTCCGCTGGTGGGTGGAGCGCACCACGGCGCCGCTGGCGCGCATCCTGGGCTGGCACCCGGATTTCCGCCTGGAGGACCTGCTGGACCGCGGCGCCGCGCGCATCGAGCGCGTGCAGCACTGCCCGCCGCTGAGCCTG
The DNA here is from genome assembly GCF_045449635.1 of Sabulicella flocculans. Classification (NCBI taxonomy): domain Bacteria; kingdom Pseudomonadati; phylum Pseudomonadota; class Alphaproteobacteria; order Acetobacterales; family Acetobacteraceae; genus Sabulicella; species Sabulicella flocculans. Next base: position 83,004 of record NZ_JBJJBR010000013.1, read on the forward strand.
TTCACCCTGGTCGAGGTGCGCAACCCCGGCTGAGGCCCCGGGTTCCCCCGCGCCGCCCGGACATGGCATCATGGACGGGTGGCGAGGGCGAAGGGGGCAGCATGGGCAGGGCGCTTCTGGGCATCGGGCTGGGCCTGGCCGGGGTGCTGGCCGCCGCGGCGCCCGCGCTGGCGCAGACCTCCCGCCTGGGCGGCGCCGGCGCTTGGGAGGCCTATGGCGGGCGGTCCCAGGACGGCACGCGCCTGTGCGGGATGACCGTCAGCAACGCCAACCGCAGCCGGTCCCTCCATTTCAAGTGGTACATGGGCACGCCGGGCTTCGTGGTGCAGGCCTTCGGCCAGGGCTGGCGCATCCCGCCCGGCACCACCCTGCGCGTGACGCTGGCGGTGGACGGCAACCCGCCCTGGACCACCCAGGGCGCCACCGGCAACGGCACCATGGTGCAGTGGCGGGTGCAGGGCGACGCCTTCCGCCCCTTCACCAACCAGTTCCGCGCCGGCAGCCGCATGACCGTGGCCTTTCCCGACGGCAGCGAGACGCCGTGGTCGGTCAGCCTCGCCGGTTCCTCCGCCACGCTGGACCTGTTCACCCGCTGCGTGCTCGCGCAGACGGATGGGGCGGCGCCCGCGAAGCCCGGTGCCCCGGCGCCGCGGCCGCCCGGCGCCGCCCAGCCGCACCAGCGCGGCCCCGAGGCGCCGCTGCCCGGCGGCAAGCAGCCATCCGGGCCGGCTTCAGCGCCGCGCGGCGGCGACCTCGCGACCTGATGTCGGCGGCGGGCGGCGGGCCAGCAGCATCGCCCCCGCCACCGACAGCCCGGCCAGGGTGCCGATGACGCCGGCCGCGTTCAGCGCAACGGGCGCGCCCAGCGCCGCCGGCAGCGGGCCGGCCAGCAGCACCCCGGCCACGCCCAGCCCCGCCCCCAGCGCCGCCCCGCCCCAGAGCTGCACCGCGTAGCGGTCGGTGAGGAAGCGCAGCGCCGCCGCCGGCCCGGCCAGCAGCGCCACCACCAGGATGGAGCCCACCGCCTCGAAGGCGGCCACGGCGGCCAGGGCGATCAGGGCGTTGAGCGCCAGCTCCCACCGCTCCACCCGCAGGCCCAGGGCGCGCGCCAGGTCGGGGTCGAAGCAGACCAGGCGCAGCGGCTGCCAGCACAGCGCCACGAAGCCCGCCGCCAGCGCCGCCACCGCCGCCAGCAGCCCGAGCTGCCGCGGCAGCCCCGCCAGCGCCGCGGGGTCGAGCAGGGAGCGCCAGCCCGTCGCCTCCAGCCACAGCAGCGTCTCGATCTGGCCGAACAGCACGCAGTCGAGGTCGAGGTCGGCGGCGCGGGCGTCCGTCAGCTCCAGCCCCACCAGGCCCAGGGCGAAGAAGCCGGTGAACACGAGGCCGGTGGCCGCCCCGGCCTCCAGCCGCGCCCGCCGCCGCACCAGGGTGATGGCGGCGGTGGCCAGCAGCGCCGCCGCCAGCGCGCCCAGCAGCATGGGCCAGGCGGTGCGCAGCCCGGTCAGCGCGAAGCCGGCCACGATGCCCGGCAGCACGGCGTGGGAGATGGCGTCGCCCAGCAGCGCCTCCTTCCGCAGCACCAGGAAGCCGCCCAGCAGGCCGCAGGTGCCGCCGGCCAGCGCGGCGGCCAGCAGGGCCGGGGCGTCCAGCTGCAGGAAGGTGCTCATGCCGCGCGCCGCCCCAGGGCCAGCGCCCCGCCGAAGATCACCAGCCCGGCCAGCACCACGGCGGCCGCCGTCGGCAGCTCGGGCAGGCGCACCGAGAGCAGGGCGCCCGCCACGCCGGAGGCCGCGCCGAAGCCGCCGGCCAGCACCAGCGCCGGCCCCAGCCGGTGGGCGAGCTGGCGCGCCGCCGCGGCCGGCGCCACCAGCAGCGCCACCACCAGGATGAGGCCCACCGCCGGCAGCCCGGCCAGCGTCACCGCGCCGATCAGCGCCAGCAGCAGCGCGTCCAGCCGGCGCACCGGCAGGCCCAGCGCGGCGGCGTGCGCCTCGTCGAAGCACAGGGCGCGCAGCGGCTGGAACAGCGCCGCCACCACGCCGACGCAGCCCAGCGCCAGCGCGCCCGCCACCAGCGCGTCCGCCGCCGTCAGCGTCGCCGCCTGTCCGAGGATGAAGTGCGACAGCCCGGCCTGCGCCGCGCCGGGGATGGCCTGCGCCACCGAGAGCCCCACCGCGCCCAGCGCGTAGAAGGAGGACAGCACGACGGCGATGGCGGCGTCCGGCCGCAGCCGCCCGGAGGCGGTGAGCCGCCGCAGCGCCCACAGCCCGGCGGCGGCCGACAGCGCGCCGCCCAGCAGCAGCGGCGGCAGCGCGCGCGCCGGCCCGCCCAGCGCCGCCACCAGCAGCGCCGCCGCCACCACCCCGGGCAGGGCGGCGTGGCCCAGCGCGTCGGCCAGCAGGGCGCGCCCGCGCAGCAGCGCCAGCACCCCCACCACCCCGGCGGCCAGCCCCAGCGCGGCGCAGCCCAGCAGCACCACCAGGGTGTTGTGGCCGGGCATCACGCCGGCAGCAGCCGCGGCAGGCCGCCGAAGGCCTCGGCCACCGCCTCGGGCGTGAAGGCCTCGCGCACCGGGCCGGCGGCGACCACGCGGCCGGCCAGCAGCAGCACGTGGTCGAAGTGCTCCGCCACCAGGGACAGGTCGTGGTGGACCATCAGCACGGCCGCGCCCCCCGCCACCAGCCGGTGCAGCACGTCGAGGATGGCGCGCTCCGTCACCGCGTCCACCGCGGCCAGGGGCTCGTCCATCAGGAAGACCTCGGCGCCCTGGCACAGGGCGCGGGCCAGCATCACCCGCTGCTGTTGCCCGCCGGAAAGGCGGCCGATCTGCCGGCCGGCGAAGTCCGCCATGCCCACGGCCTCCAGCGCGGCGCGGGCGGCCGCGCGCGCCGGGCGGTCCAGCCCGCCCCACCAGCGCATGCGCGGCAGGCGGGCCATGGCGACCACCTCCTCCGCCGTGGCCGGGAAGTCCCAGTCCACCGTGGCGCGCTGCGGCAGGTAGGCGACGCGGCCGCGCACCGCGTCCAGCGGCTGGCCCAGGAAGCGCGCCGTGCCCTGGTGCGGCACCAGCCCCAGCGCCGCCTTCAGCAAGGTGGACTTGCCGGCGCCGTTGGGCCCCAGGATGGCCGTCAGCCCCGCCTGCGCCGCCCAGGTGACGCCCGCCAGCGCGGCGCGGCCGCCATAAGTGACGGACAGGTCCTCCACCGCCAGCGGGCTCACAGCCGGCCCCGCAGCCCGCGCTCCGGCGCCGTGCCGCCCAGGGCGCGGGCGATGGTGGTGATGTTGTGGTCCAGCATGCCCTCGTAGGTGCCGCGCCAGCTTCCCGGCGGGCCCATCGAGTCGCTGAACAGCGCGCCGCCCAGCGCCACCCGCTGCCCACGCGCCCCCGCGCCTTCCAGCAGGGCGCGCACCGCGCGGTCGGGCACGGAGGCCTCGGGGAACACGGCGGCGACGCGGCGGGACACGATCTGCGCCACCAGCGCCTCGATGCGGGCCAGCGACGCCTCCGCCTCGGTGGACAAGCCCTGGATGGAGGCGACCTCCAGCCCGAAGCGGGCGCCGAAATACGCGAAGGCGTCGTGCGCGGTGACCAGCAGGCGCGACTCCGGCGGGATGGGGGCCAGCGCCTGGCGGGCATAGTCGGCAAGGCCGGCGCAGGCCGCCTGGAAGCGCGCCAGCCCCGGCGCGGCGTCGAAGCCCGGGCGCAGCGCCGCCATCGCCGCGGCGGCCGGGGCGGCGCAGCGCGCCCACAGCACCGGGTCCATCCAGACATGCGGGTCGGCGGCGTCCGGGTAGTCCGGGTGGCGGCGCAGGTCGTCGCGCGGCAGGGCCTCCGCCACGGCGACGACGGGGCGGGTGGCGGCGGCGCGCTCCAGCACCTCCGTCATGCGCCCTTCCAGCCGCAGCCCGCTGGCGAGCACGAGGTCGGCGCGCAGCAGCCGGGCCAGGTCGGCGCGGGTGGGGCGGAACAGGTGGGGGTCCACGCCCTCGCCCATCAGCGTCTCCACCGTGAAGGCGGCGCCGCCGATGCTGCGGGCGATGTCGGCCACCATGGCGGTGGTGGCCACCACCAGGGGGCGCGCGCCCTGCGCCCGGGCCGGCAGGGCGGCGGGCGCGGCGAGGGCCAGCAGGGGCAGCGCGCGGCGGCCGATGCCTCGATAGGTGTTCAGCTTTTCATTCATCCAATGTTATCAAGGGCTTGTGCTGGGGCAGCTTGGGCGCCTGCGTCCTTGCGTCAAGGGGAGGGGCGGGCGAAGCTGCCCCGATGGCGCGACGGGTGAACGAGGACGAGGTGGTGGAACTGGCGGAGATGTTCCGCCTGATGAGCGACCCGACGCGGCTGAAGATCATCCTGGCCTGCCTGGACGCCCCGGTGAGCGTGGGCGCGATGGCCGAGGCGCTGGGCATCTCGGCCAGCCTGGTGTCGCACCACCTGCGGCTGCTGCGCGCGGCGCGGCTGCTGAACGCCGACCGGCGCGGGCGGATGGTCTTCTACGTGGTGGGCGACCAGCACATCCGCTCCATGCTGACGGACATGGCGGACCACGTGGCCGAGGACGTGGCGGAGGCCGAGATCGAAGCCGGATCGTGACAAGTGGGACAGGCTTGCGCCGGCGCAAGGCGTGGGCCCGCGGGCTTGTTCGGGGCGGCTTCTGCGCTTATGGTCCGGGCGCATGGCGCCGGGGCCTGGACACGGGTTCCGCGCGCGCAGATGGCGGCCAGGGTGGCCGCCGAACGACGCGGGGATGATGGCGTGATCGGTCGGATCGGACGTGTTCTGGGGCTGGGGGCGGTGGCCGTCCTGCTCGCGATGGGCGGGGCGCTGGCTTCGGAAACGAACCTCGGCGCGCCGGTGCCCTGGGGCATGGGGCTGCAGGCCTCGGGCGGGCCGATCAAGGACGCGATTCACGCCTTCAACACCATGGTGTTCTGGATCATCGTCGCCATCACCATCTTCGTGGCGGCCCTGCTGGCCTACTGCGTCTGGCGCTTCAACGAGAAGGCCAACCCGGTGCCGAGCCAGACCAGCCACAACACCCCGCTGGAGATCGCCTGGACGGTCATCCCCGTGCTGATCCTGCTGGTGATCGCCATCCCGTCCTTCCGGCTGATCTACTACCAGGACCGCGCGCGCGACGCCGACATCACCATCAACGTGGTGGGCCGGCAGTGGTACTGGAACTACGCCTTCCCCGACCATGGCGGCTTCAACTTCGACAGCCGTCCCATCGCGGACGAGGAGCTGCGCCCCGGCCAGCTGCGCAACCTGGAGGTGGACGAGCCGCTGGTGATCCCGGCCGGCGCCACCGTGCGCGTCATCACCCAGGGGGCGGACGTCATCCATTCCTTCTTCGTCCCCTCGCTGGGCGTGCAGAAGTACACCATCCCGGGCCGCACCATGGAGACGTGGCTGAAGGCGGACCGCCCGGGCGTGTATTACGGCCAGTGCAACCAGATCTGCGGGGTGAACCACTGGTTCATGCCCATCGTGGTGCGCGCCGTGCCCGCGGCGGAGTTCGAGCAGTGGGTGGCCGCGGCGCGCACCCGCTTCGCGTCGGCGCCCGCCGGAACGACCCTTGCGGCCCAGCCGGCCGACCCCATCACCATCGCTCAGGCGCAGCGCTGACCGCGCGGGCCTGAGAGAGCGAGAAGAGGCAGACCCCATGGCACATGCGGCAGACGCCCACGGCCACGACCACCACGACCACAAGCCCGGCTTCGTGGCGCGCTGGCTGTTCAGCACCAACCACAAGGACATCGGCACCCTCTACATCATCTTCTCGCTGGTGGCCGCGCTGGTCGGCATCGGCATCTCCTTCCTGATGCGCCTCGAGCTGCAGCAGCCGGGGATGCAGATCTTCGCCGACGGGCAGATGTGGAACGCCTACGTCTCGGCCCACGGGCTGATCATGGTGTTCTTCGTCATCATGCCCGCGCTGATCGGCGGCTTCGGCAACTGGTTCGTGCCGATCATGATCGGCGCGCCGGACATGGCCTTCCCGCGGCTGAACAACATCTCGTTCTGGCTGCTGGTGCCGGCCTTCATGCTGCTGGGCGCCTCCCTCTTCGTGGGCGGCGGCGCCGGCGCGGGCTGGACCATCTACCCGCCGCTGTCGGACGCCGAGTACCAGTCCGGCCCGGCCATGGACATGGCGCTGTTCGCGCTGCACCTGGCGGGCGCCTCCTCCATCCTGGGCGCGGCGAACTTCATCACCACCATCTTCAACATGCGCGCCCCGGGCATGACGCTGCACAAGATGCCGCTGTTCGTGTGGGCGATGCTGGTGACGGCCTTCCTGCTGCTGCTGGCGGTGCCGGTGCTGGGTGGCGCCATCACCATGCTGATCACCGACCGCAACTTCGGCACGGCCTTCTTCGACCCGGCCGGCGGTGGCGACCCGGTGCTGTTCCAGCACCTGTTCTGGTTCTTCGGCCACCCCGAAGTGTACATCATGATCCTGCCGGCCTTCGGCATCGTCTCTCACGTCATCTCTACCTTCTCCAAGAAGCCGGTGTTCGGCTACCTGGGCATGGCCTACGCCATGGTGGCGATCGGCGTGGTGGGCTTCGTGGTGTGGGCGCACCACATGTACACCTCCGGCATGGACGTGGACACGCGCGCCTACTTCATGGCCGCGACCATGGTCATCGCCGTGCCGACCGGGGTGAAGATCTTCTCCTGGATCGCCACCATGTGGGGCGGCTCCATGCGGTTCGACACGCCCATGCTGTTCGCGGTGGGCTTCATCTTCCTGTTCACCGTGGGCGGCGTGACCGGCGTGGTGCTGGCCAATGCCGGCATCACCCAGATCCTGCACAACACCTACTACGTGGTGGCGCATTTCCACTACGTGCTGTCGCTGGGCGCGGTGTTCGGCATCTACTGCGGCATCTACTACTGGATCGGCAAGATGAGCGGCCGCCAGTACCCGGAGCGCCTGGGCAAGATCCACTTCTGGCTGACCTTCGTCGGCGTGAACCTGACCTTCTTCCCCATGCACTTCCTGGGCAACCAGGGCATGCCGCGCCGCTACCCGGACTATCCGGACGCGCTGGCGGGCTGGAACCTGGTGGCCTCGGTCGGCTCCTACATCGCCGTCGCCTCGTTCCTGTTCTTCTTCTACGTGCTGTGGGCGACCTTCCGCCGCGGCGCGGTGGCGGCGGCCAACCCCTGGGGCGAGGGCGCGACGACGCTGGAGTGGCAGGTGAGCTCCCCGCCGCCCTTCCACACCTTCGACGAGCTGCCGCGCATCAAGTAAGGCCATGAGCGACAGCGCGATCCACGACGCGAAGGGGGCGCAAGCCCCCTTCACCCTTGCCGAGGGGGACCTCGCGGGCTCCGAGCCGCGCGACTGGATCGCGCTGCTCAAGCCGCGCGTGCTGTCGCTGGTGGTGTTCTCCGGCGTGATCGGGCTGCTGGTGGCGCCGGGCGCGCTGCACCCGGTGCTGGCGCTGTCCGCCATCCTGTGCATCACCCTGGCCGCCGGCGCGGCGGGGGCCATCAACATGTGGTACGACCGCGACATCGACGCGGTGATGCGCCGCACCCGCAAGCGCCCGGTGGTGACCGGGCGCATCTCCCCCGACGGGGCGTTGGCCTACGGGGTGGTGCTGGCGGTGGGCTCGGTGGCGCTGATGGGGCTGGCGACCAACTGGCTGGCCGCCGGGGTGCTGGCCTTCTCCATCTTCTTCTACGTGGTCATCTACACCATGTGGCTGAAGCGCCGGACGCCGCAGAACATCGTCATCGGCGGCGCGGCCGGCGCCTTCCCGCCGCTGATCGGCTGGGTGGCGGTGACCGGCTCCATCGAGGCGCTGCCGCTGGTGCTGTTCGCCATCATCTTCATGTGGACGCCGCCGCATTTCTGGGCGCTCAGCCTGTGGGCGCATGACGACTACAAGCGCGCGGGCGTGCCCATGCTGCCGGTGGTGGCCGGCGCGCGCGAGACCCGGCGGCAGGTGGTGCTCTACACCGTGCTGCTGGTGCCGCTGACGCTGGCGCCCTGGCTGATGGGCTTCTCCACCGCCGCCTACGGCGCCGCCGCCGCCCTGCTGGGCGCGGGCTTCCTGCGTCACGCCTGGGCCACCTGGCGGGACGCGCAGGACGCCCAGGGCGTGTCGCTGACGCAGGACGCCCCGGCCAAGGCGTGCTTCCGCTACTCCATCACCTACCTCTTCGCCCTGCTGGGCGCGCTGGCGCTGGACCGCCTGCTGCTGGCATGACCGAGGAGGAGAAGGCGCTGTTCGCCCGCCGCCGCCGGGCGCGGAACTGGGCCATCCTGGGCGCGCTGGCCGCCCTGGTGGTGCTGTTCTACCTCATCTCGGTCGCGCGGCTGCTGCGCGGTTGACGTTCCGGCCCCGCCGCCGCACCTGAAGCCCATGCCCCCGCGCCCCGAACCCGCCGCCCTTGCCCGGAAGAACCGCCGCCTGCTCGGCGCCTCCCTCGGCGTCGTGGCCGGCATGGTCGGGCTGGCCTACGCCTCCGTGCCGCTTTACGACCTGTTCTGCCGCGTCACCGGCTTCGGCGGCACGCCGATGATCGGCCAGGCCGCCCCCGGCACCCCGGGGGAGGTGGTGGTGACGGTGCGCTTCAACGCCGCCACCCAGCCCAACCTGCCCTGGCGCTTCGCCGCCCAGCAGCCCTCCATGCGGCTGCGGGTCGGCGAGGAGGCGCTGGCCTTCTACGTGGCGCAGAACACCGCGGCGGGCGCGGTGACCGGCATCTCCACCTACAACGTCACGCCCGACGTGGTGGGCAGGTACTTCCACAAGGTCGCCTGCTTCTGCTTCGAGGAGCAGACGCTGGAGCCGGGGCAGTCGGTGGACATGCCCATCTCCTTCTGGGTGGACCCGCGCATCGCGCAGGACCCGCAGACGCGCGACATCCGCACCATCACGGTCAACTACACCTTCTTCCGCTCGCTGAACGACGCCGAGCGCTCGGGCGCGCTGGCCAATGCCGGCCCGCATGTGGGCCGCGCCACGCGCTAGAGCACGATCCGCTTTGATGGAATCATCAAAGCGGTGAATCGTCCTCTCAGCAAAGGCTAGATCATGATCCGCGTTTGCGGATCATGATCTAGCAGCCTTAGCTGCCGGCGGCCGGGTGCAGGCAGTCCCAGCCGGGCGAATGCCGCAGCGGCTCCGGCGCCGCGCGTGACGCGCCGGCCAGGCCCCAGCCGGCAGCGATGTGCCAGGTGGAATGGCAGCCGCAATCCAGCAGGAAGGGGCCGGGCACGCCCCCGGCGCCGATGGGGACGCCGTGGTCCAGGCCTTCCAGCGTCCAGCTTTCCACCGCCGGGCGGCCGGCCTCGTCGTGCCAGGTCAGGCGGTGGGCGCCGTCCACCCGCACGGCGCCGCGCGGCGCCCAGGTGATGCCGTGCAGCCCCAGCCACTGCGCCAGCAGGGCCTGGGCATTGGCCGGGTTCACCACCCCATCCGCCAGCCCCTGCCAGACCTGCACGCGCGGCCAGGGGCCCTCGTGGGCGGCGGCGGCGCGCACCGGCGCTGCCCAGCCGCCCGCCGGCTCCGGCGCGCCGTCGCGCATGGCCGCCAGCGCCTGCTCGGCGTCGCTGGCGGCGCCGAAGGGCAGGCCGGCCACCACGGCCCCGCCCGCGAAGACGCCGGGCGCCGTGGCCAACAGCCGGGCGGCCATGGCCCCGCCGGCCGAGAGCCCCGCCACGAACACCTGCCGCAGCCCGTGCGCGGCCTGCAGCTGCCGCACCATGGCCAGGATGCTGGCGGCCTCGGCGGCGGCGCGGGCCGGGTCAAACCAGTTGAAGCAGCGCCAGGGATTGTTGGGGCCGTTCTGGTCGGGCAGCAGCAGCGCGAAGCCTTGCTGGCGCGCCAGCGCCTCCCATCCCGTGCCGCGGGCGAAGCCGCGGGCGTCCTGCCGGCAGCCATGCAGCACCACGGCCAGGGCGCGCGCGCCGGGCGGCACCAGCGCCCAGCCATCCAGCGCGCCGGGGTTGGGCGAGAGGCCGGTCATCCGCTCCAGCGGCGAATCGGCGGGCGGGCGCGGACGGCTGCGGACCAGCGCGTCCAGCGGAAAGGAAAGCTTGGGCACGGCGGGCTCCCGGTGCGATGTTGCACCGCAGCATGAACCCCCGGCGGGCCGGATGGTTACGGCGGGGGCTCAGACCCGCCGGTTGGCGTTGAACAGCGCCACGCCCTGGGCGTCGCAGCGGTGCTTGATGCGCCGGTTCAGCTCCCGCGCCACCGCCCAGCGGCGGGCGGGCGGCGTCATCACGCGGGCGCGCAGGATCACCCCGCCCTCGCCGATGCGGTCCACGCCCATCACCTCCAGCGGCGCCAGCAGCTGCGGGCCCCAGGCCTCGTCCTCGCGCAGCTCCTCGCCCACGGCGCGCAGCACGCCCACCGCGTCGTCCGTGTCGGCCGCGTAGTCCAGCGCCAGGTCCACCATGGCGTAGCCGAAGTCGCGCGTCTGGTTGGTGACGGTGGTCACCGCGCTGAACGGCACGATGTGGACCGAGCCATCCACCGCCCGCAGCCGGATGGAGCGGATGGACAGCTGCTCCACCGTGCCGGACAGCCCGCCGACGGTCACGGTGTCGCCCACCGCCACCGCGTCCTCGAACAGCAGGAAGATGCCGGTGATGACGTCGCGCACCAGCGTCTGCGAGCCGAAGCCGACCGCCAGCCCCACCACGCCGGCGCCGGCCAGCAGCGGGGCGACGTTGATGCCGACCTCGTTCAGCAGGGTCAGCGCCACGATGACGAACAGCACCACCCCCAGCGCGGTGCGCAGCATCGGCAGCAGGGTGCGCACGCGGGCCGATTGCGCGGCGGCGCCGGAGGCCGGCAGCTTCGCCAGGTGGCGGCTGACGGCGGCGTTCACCGCCTCCCACACCGCCAGCGCCACCCCGGCGGTCAGGGCGATGGTCAGCCCTGCCGCCAGCGCCCGCCCGCCCAGCCGGCCGGGGCGGAACCAGTCCAGCGCGCCCAGCCCCCAGGCCTCCAGCAGCAGGATCAGCGTCACCGCCAGGATCAGGAAGGACAGCGCGCCCTTGATGGCGGGCAGGTAGGCGTTGGCCCGCGCCTCCAGCCCCGGGTACTTGCGCGCCAGCTCGGGCGAGACCGTCATCAGCCGGGTCAGGCCGCGGCGCATCGCCTCGTCCAGCAGCTTGCCGCCGCCGGCCAGCAGCACCGTGAGCAGGGAGGCGGTGATCAGGCGCTCGAAGCCGCGGTCGATCTCCAGCGCCCAGACGGTCCAGGCGGCCAGCAGCCACAGGATGACCACGACGTGCCACGCCTCGGCCAGGCGGTCGCGGGTGGCGCGCAGCAGGCGGCGGGCGCCGTCGGGCTCCTCGCCTTCCTTCAGGGGCGGGGCGGCCAGCAGGTTGGCCACGGCGGCCTTGTTCTGCAGCACCACCACCGCCGCCAGCACGGACAGCACCAGCAGCCCCAGGCGCCAGATCGCCTCGTGCGCGGCGAAGGGCAGGCCGAAGAACAGCGCCAGCTCGCTCAGCGCGTGGAAGGTCACGGTGGTCAGCGCCAGGCGGCGGATCCACAGGGTGGCGTAGGCCGCCGTCTCGTCGTCGCAGCGCAGCAGGCGCAGCTTGGTGGCGGAGGGCGCGAACACCACGCGCCCCACCGCCATCACCGCGCGTGCCGCCATGTAGGACAGCGCCACCGTCTCCATGATGATGCGGTTGGACGGCCAGGTGGCCAGAAAGCCCACCGTGCCGATGGAGGCGGCGCCGAAGGCCAGGATGGGCAGCATGTCCAGCAGCAGGTTCCCCAGGATCCAGGGCACGCGGCGCAGGCCGCGCAGCGGGCCGTCCACCGCGGCGGCGCGCCGCTCCAGCCAGCGGGTGGCGCGGCGCAGCAGCAGGCGGGCCAGGCGCTCGGCCAGCAGGCCGCCGCCCAGCACCAGCAGCAGCTTCCAGGACAGGGAAGCCACCTGCTGCTGCAGGCGCCCGTCCTCCCACAGCCGGGCCAGCCAGTCCCACACGCCGCGCAGGTCGGTGGCGGAGGACAGGGCGTCCAGCGATTCCCCCAGGAAGGCGCCCAGGCGTCCGGCGATGCCGGCGGCGATCTCCGCCGGGGCTTCCAGCACCGCGGCGGGGGCGGGCTCGGCCGGGGCGGCGGGGGCGCCCTGCTGCGCCGCCTCCAGCGCGCGCACCAGCTCGGCGCGGCGGGCGTCGTCGCGCAGCACCTCCAGCAGGGCCGCCACCTCGGGCGAGGCGGCCGGGGCCGGGGCCGGGGCTGGGGCGGCGGGGGCCTGCGCCGCCGCCGGGGCAGCGAGGAGCAGGAGGACGAGGGCCAGGGCACGCAGCATGGCGGGGGGTTTCGCGGCCCGGCGGGGCGGGGTCAAGGCGGGTGGACGGGTCGCCGCCCGCGGCGCAGCATGGGCGCACATGCACCCTGACGCGCGGCGACCTCCCTCCCCGACCCGGCCCCGGGCCAGCGGCCGGGGCTGCGCCGCCGGGGGCGCGGGGCGCAGCGCCCGGGGGAACCCCCTGGCCGGCCGCGCGGCGGGGCGCCGGGCATGAGCGTCTGGCTGGTGATGCTGGCGCTGATGGGCACGCACCTGGCCGGCATGGGCGCCTTCCTCACCGTGCCGGTGCTGGCGCCGGCCATCGCGGCGGAAACCGGGCTGCCGGCCGGGCTGGCGGGTCTGCACACCTCCCTGGTGTATGCGGGGGCGCTGGTGTCGGGGCCGCTGACGGCGGGGCTGCTGCGGCGGCATGGCGGGGTGCGGGTGTGCCAGGGGGCGCTGGTGGTGGTGGGGCTGGGCATCGCGGTGGCGGCGCTGGGGCACCCGCTGGCGCTGGTGCTGTCCGCCCTGCTGGCCGGGTTCGGGCACGGCCCCATCACGCCCGCGGGCTCGCACCTGCTGGCGCCGCGGGTGCCGCCGGGCCGGCGCTCCCTGATCTTCGGGCTGAAGCAGTGCGGGGTGCCGATGGGCGCGATGATGGTGGCGGCCCTGGCGCCGCTGCTGGCGCTGCTGTTCGGCTGGCGCGGCGGCGTGCTGGGGGTGGCGCTGTTCGCCCTGGCGCTGGCGCTGGCCCTGCAGCCGCTGCGCGCCGCGCTGGACGCCGACCGCCAGCCGGCGGCGCCGCCGATGCGCCCCCTGGCCGAGGCGGTGGACGCGCTGCGCATCCTGGGTTGCGACCGGCGCATCCGGGCGCTGACCGTGGCCTCGGCCTGCTACGGGGTCGGGCAGTTCTGCTTCTCCTCCTTCTTCGTGGTGTGGCAGGTGCAGGTGCTGGGGCGCGGCCTGCACGAGGCCGGGCTGGCCCTGGCGCTGGCCCAGGCCGGCGGGGTGGCCGGGCGCGTGCTGTGGGCCGTGGTGGCCGACCGGGCGGGGGCGCGGCCGGTGCTGCTGGCGCTGGGCGCCGTCATCGCCGCCGCCGCCCTGGGGCTGGCGGTGGCCGGCCCGCACTGGAGCGAGGCGGCGGTGCTGGCGCTGGCGGTGGCCATGGGCGCCTCCGCCGTGGCCTGGAACGGCGTGCTGCTGGGCGAGGTGGCGCGGCTGGCCCCGGAGGGCCGGGTGGGGGCGGCGACGGCGGCGCTGGGCTTCGCCTTCGCCGCCACCTTGGTGGTGGCGCCCTCGGGCTTCTCGGCGCTGGTGCTGGCCACCGGGGGCTACGGGGCGGGCTTCGCGCTGTGCGGCGCGGCGGCGGTGGCCGGCGCGCTGGCGCTGGCGCGGATGCGTCCCTAAATTCACCTGATGACCACCTTCCTCACCATCCTCGTCGCCGTGGCCATGCTGGCGACGCTGGGCGTGCTGTTCGCCGGGCTGCTGGGCATGGCGCGCGGCGGCTCGCCCGAGACCTCGCAGAAGCTGATGCGCTACCGCGTGGTGCTGCAGGGCGTGGCGCTGCTGCTGTTCGGCGCGCTGATGCTGCTGCTGAAGTAGGCGGCCGCGATGGACGGCCCCGCCTTCACGCGCCGGGTGCCCGCGGGCGAGGACCGCGAGCGGCAGGTCTGCGATGCCTGCGGCTTCGTGGCCTACGAGAACCCCAAGGTCGTCGTCGGCTCGGTCGTGGGGGACGGGGAAGGGCGGGTGCTGCTGTGCCGCCGCGCCATCGAGCCGCGCCGCGGCTTCTGGACCCTGCCGGCCGGCTACCTGGAACTGGGCGAGACGGCGGAGGAGGGGGCGCGGCGCGAGGCCTGGGAGGAGGCGCGGGCCCGGCTGCAACTCCAGGGGCTGCTGGCGGTCTATTCCATCGCGCGCATCGGCCAGGTGCAGCTGATCTTCCGCGCCGGCCTGGCGGAGCCCGGCGTGGCGCCCGGCCCGGAAAGCCTGGAGACGCGCTTCTTCGCCTGGGAGGAGATACCGTGGGACGAGCTGGCCTTTCCTTCCGTCCGCTGGGCGCTGGGCGCCTGGAAGGACGCCGCGCCGGGCGTGGCGGGCAACCCCCCGGCCGATCCGCGGGGCACGGGGGGGCTGTGAGCCTGCTGCTGCCCCTGCTGGCGCTCGGGGCGTGGCTGGCGCCGCTGCCGGCCAGCGCCCAGCCGCGGGACGTGCCGGCCGCGGCCGCCCCCCAGGCGGCGCCCGCCCCGGCGCCCCGGCGCGAGGCGCCGCCGCGCCCCCGCCCGCGCGACCCGCGCGACCGCGCCTGGATGGATGGCGGCGTGCCCGGCACCGGCGGCTTCGCCGGCTTCGGCGCCACGGCGACGGCGCCGCCGCGGCCCGAGCTGGCGCCCCGCCCCAACCTGGACATCGAGGGGCCGCGCACCGCCGCCGCCCCCCGCCCGGGCGAGCCCGCCATCTCGCCCACGTTGATCAACCCGCGCCTGCCCGGGCGCAACGCCACCCAGGACACCGGCGCCACCCAGCGCGAGAACCGCTTCCTGCAAAGCCCCGCCCCGGGGCTGCGGGTGACGACGCCACTGGCGTGGTGAGGGCGCGCGCCCGCCAGGGCACCATCCGCGTTTGCGGATCATGATCTAGCCGAAGGCGCGCAGCAGCGCGTCGCGGAACGGCTTGGGGCGCAGCTCGGCGTCGTAGGGGTGGCCGCGGGTGGCGGCGCCGTCCGGCCGCGCCACCGCGGGCATGGAGACCAGCCAGGAATCGCGGTCGGTCAGGCCCCAGGTGATGACCGTGCGCACCCCGCCCTCGATGGCCGCGCGCACCACCTGCTCCAGGTAGGCGGCCATCAGCGCGTCGCGCTCGGCGATGCCGGGGGCGAGCAGGTCGGGCTCGCGCACGTCCAGCTCGGTCAGCGAGACGGACAGGCCGAGCGACCGCAGCTCCCGCAGGAAGGCGATGAAGGGCTCGGGGCGGAAGGGCTCGCGCATCTGCAGGTGGGCCTGCAGGCCGATGGCGTCCAGCGGCGCCCCGCGGTCCAGCAGGGCGCGCACCAGGCGCAGCAGCCGGGCGCGCTTCTCCGCCGCCCAGGGGGTGTCGGCCTCCATGCCGTAGTCGTTCAGGGTCAGGCGCAGGGTGCGGTCGGCCTGCCGCGCGGTGCGCAGCGCCAGCTCCACGTAGCCCGGGCCCAGGGCGCGCAGCCAGGGGGTGTCGCGCAGGTCGCCGGGGGTGGGCGAGGGGTTGTCGCTGCCTGGGGGGTTGGCGATCATCTCGTTCACCACGTCCCACTCGCGCATCACCGGGGCGGTGGCGCCCAGCAGGGCGCGGAAGTGGTCCTCCATCACCCGCCGGGCGCGGGCCGGGCCTTCGGCCAGGGCGGCGAGCAGCCAGTCCGGGTTGCCCTCGTGCCAGACCAGGCAATGGCCGCGCAGGCGCTGCCCGGCGCCGGCGGCGAAGCTGGCAAGCTCCTGCAAGGGGGCGAGGTTCCACTCGCCCTCGCGCGGCTGCACCGGGCCCCACTTGGCCTCGTATTCTGGCACCAGCACCTCGGCCTCCGCCGCCACCAGGGCGCGCAGCGCGGCGTCCTGGCGCAGCAGGGCGGCCTGGGCGGCGGTGCCGAAAACCAGCCCGCGGGCGCGGGCGGCGGCGCGCAGGCTGGGCCCGTGGGGCTGCGCCGGCGGGCGGCCGGGCGTGCAGCCGGCGGCCATCAGCCCCAGCGCCGCGCGCCGCCCCCACGTGCTTCCCGCCATCCCTGCATCTCCCGGTTGCAACGCCAGGATGGCACAACCGGGCGCGTGCCGTCAGCCCACCGGGTTGCGCAACCGGCCGATGCCCTCGACCTCGATCTCCACCACGTCGCCGGCCTTCAGCACCTGGGGCGGCTGCATGGCGTAGCCCACGCCCTCGGGGGTGCCGGTCATCACCACGTCCCCCGGCAGCAGGGTGAAGCCCTGCGACAGGTGATGGAGGATGGCCGGCACGTCGAAGATCATCTTGGAGGTGCGGGAGGATTGCCGCTGCTCGCCATTCACCCACAGCCTAATGGCGAGGTCGGTGGCGTCCAGCTCGTCCGCCGGCACGATCCAGGGGCCCAGCGGGCAGGAACGGTCGAGCGACTTGCCCTTGAACCATTGCCCGTAGCGGCGCTGGAGGTCGCGGCCCGTCACGTCGTTGGCGATGGTCCAGCCGAACACGTGCCGCAGCGCCTCCCCCGGCGCGATGCCGCTGCCGGCGGTGCCGATCACCAGGGCCAGCTCGGCCTCGTAGTCCAGCCACTTGGTCACGCCGGTGGCGCCGTGGTCGGGGATGGCGTCGCCGTCGGCGATCACGCATTCCGGCGCCTTGGTGAAGAACTGCGGGAACTTGGGCAGCTCGGAATCCTGGATGCCGCGGGTGCGGTCGCCCTCCGCCACGTGGTCCATGTAGTTGCGGCCGACGCAGAACACGTTGCGGCGCGGGCGCGGGAGGGGCGCCAGCAGGCGGGCCTGGGCGCGCGCGACGGTGGCGCCCGGGGCCGCCAGGGCGGCGCGGATGCGGGCCAGCCCGTCGGCGCCGGCCTCCACCACCGCCTGCATGTCGGCGAAGCCCAGGCCGGAGAGGTCGAGGATGGCGTCCTCGCCCAGCAGGGCGCCCGGGGCGGTGCGGCCGGCGGATTCAAAGGTGACGAGGCGTGTGGGCAAGGCGCGGTTCCCCCTGGTGTGGCGCCGCCAGGGGACGCCGCGGCGGCGGGTTTGGCAAGGCTCCGTCAAGGAAGCGCCGGGAAGATGCCGGGCGTGCCGCCGCGCGCCGCGCCGGCCTGGATGACCGCCGCCCATGCGCCGACGCCTGCTCCTGTCCGCCCCGCTGCTGGGGGCCATGGCCGCCCCGCCGCTTCCCGCGGCCTGGGCCGCCTTCCGCGCGCGCTTCGTGCAGCCCGATGGCCGGGTGGTGGACACCGGCAACGGCAACATCTCCCACAGCGAGGGGCAGGGCTGGGCCATGCTGGCCGCCGCGCGCGCGGAGGACCGCGCCGCCTTCGACGCGCTGTGGGGCTGGACGCGCCGGGCGCTGCGCCGGCCGCACGACGCGCTGTCCGCCTGGCGGTTCCGCCCCGGCCGCGGCGTGGAGGACATGAACAACGCCACCGATGGGGACCTGTTCATCGCCTGGGCGCTGCTGGACGGCGCGGCCCGCTGGGCCGAGCCCGAACTCGCCCGCCAGGGCGAGGCGGTGGCGCAGGACGTGCTGCGCCTGCTGGTGCGCCCGGCCGGGGAGTTCCGGGTGCTGCTGCCCGGCGCCCACGGATTCGAGCAGGCGGCGCACACGGTGGTCAACCCCTCCTACTACGCCTTCCCGGCGCTGCGTGCCCTGGCGCGCGCGGTGCCCGACCCCGCCTGGCTGCGGGTGGCGGCCGACGGCGTGGCCCTGCTGCGCGAGGCGCGCTTCGGCCGCTGGGGCCTGCCGCCGGACTGGCTGGCCCTGCCGCGCGGCGGCCGCCCCGCCCCGGCGATGGGCTGGCCGGCGCGATTCTCCTACGACGCGGTGCGGGTGCCGCTTTACCTGGGCTGGGCCGGCATGGGGGGCGAGCCGGCGGTGACGGGCGCAGCGCGCTTCTGGGCCGACCCGCGGCACCGCCACCTGCCGGCCTGGGCCGACCTGGCGACGGACGCCATCTCGCCCTATCCGGCGATGGCGGGAATTGCGCAGGTCGCGGAATTCGCGTCCAGGTTGCAGAGAAGTGAATTCATGCATCCTTCAATGCGGGAGAGCGGGCTTCACTACTATTCCTCGGCGTTATCCTTGCTGGTTCGCATGGCGCAGGACGACCTATTGAGTGTCTGACGTGCCACTGGCATCGGGTTTTTTCCGCATCGCGATTTTCTTCTGCAACCAGATGCGCCATGGTGCCGGCGGAGAGGCGGGGCGTGGATGACTCAGGAGCATGATGTTGCGCGCGTGGCAGCAGCGCTGAACACGCCTGGGCTGCGCTACCGGTCGTTCCGGAACGAACCCGTGCGCGTGAAGCCGATTTCCGAGGCGGAGGAGCTTCCCGCCCCGCTGCCGGACGAAGCCGAGCCGCTGCTGCTGGAACTGCCCGAAGCGCTGCCCGAACTGCCACCCGAACGGCCAGAGGCGCCGCCCGCCCTGCCATTGGCCGCCGCACCGGACGCCTCGCCCGCGCGGGAGCAGGCCATGCCGGAGGCGATGCCCGCGCCGCCGGTCCTGCGGGCTGCGCCGGAAGCGGTGCCCGCGCCGCCGGTCCTGCGGGTCCCCCCGGAGGCGGCGCTCGTGTCCTGGAGTGCGCCGGAAGCGATCCCTGCGCCGCCACCCGCCTTGCGCCCTTCCCCGGACGCGGCGCCCGCGCAGGAGCCGGCCGCCCAACGGGCCGCGCCGCCACCGGCCCCGGAGCCGCCGCCCGCCGCCCTCAACCTGGCCGCCTTGCTGCGGGCGAGCGAGGCTGCGCTGGGCCTGGCCGCCCCGCCGCCGCCGGCCGCCACGCCGGCACCCGTGCCCGCCGCGCCGGGGATGGCCTGCGCCACCGAGAGCCCCACCGCGCCCAGCGCGTAGAAGGAGGACAGCACGACGGCGATGGCGGCGTCCGGCCGCAGCCGCCCGGAGGCGGTGAGCCGCCGCAACGCCCACAGCCCGGCGGCGGCCGACAG